>JAGBIO010000023.1 GCA_017934955.1 Clostridia bacterium | reverse complement strand
CCGGTAACTACCGGAATTCGCCGGATGCTTCGCATGACTTTGAAGTGAGCGGTAAGCGAGAGGTAGGCGGATTTGCCGATGGCGTAGGCAACACCTATAAGATCGTTGCTCATAAGGCGGGTTTCGCGGCGTGCGGTGGTAACTGCAACGGTGATGGACGCTACTATCCTGTGGCGGATGTGGACTGCTACAGTAGTCCTTACTGCACTAACAACGACGGCTCGGGGGTTCTCGTGCTTCGGGGTAGCACTGACCACTGATGCCAACTTTCAAAAGGCACTAAACTTCGGTTTAGTGTCTCTTTTTTTGAACTATGATTATTCATATCTTTCCTATTGGATTGGGTAGATGTATAAGGAAACTTATACATCTACTCAATCTCTAATTCATTCTTCTGATATTTTTTGTTATTTCTAATTGTTTGTAGGGACAGCATTTATGCTGTCCTAATTCTACGCATCTATGTATATTTCTTTGGAAAAAATGAATGTTGTTCTGCCTATTAAATGGACACCATGAATGGTGTCCCTACACCAAGTTTCTGCCTTTATTTCGGTAGAGTTTAATAGTCCAGTTCTTAACTTAATAACATTGATTTTGCTTTGTAACACAGAGTCACAGATGTAACGAAAAATAACCTTGAAAAATATAGATGGTAATGGTACAATAATGAAGAATCATGGAATATGATTTTCTAATTTTTAATTCGGCGATTTTGCCGGGATGGAGGAGTTTATGAGTTATCCGATTAATGAAAAAATGCAGAAGACAATTAGTGTGTTACAGGAAAATTTGGCAGCAATTCGTGCCGGACGTGCGAATCCTGCTATCTTAAATAAAGTTACGGTGGAATATTACGGTGTTGCAACACCTTTGGCACAAGTTGCGACGATTTCGGTTCCGGAGGCGAGAATGATTGTGGTGCAACCTTGGGATGCGAATTTATTGAAGGAAATTGAGAAGGAAATTTCGAAAGCGGATATCGGAATTATGCCGAATAATGATGGAAAGGTGATTCGTTTGAACTTCCCGGAATTGACGGAAGAAAGAAGAAAAGAAATCGTGAAATCCATTAAGAAAATCGGAGAAGATAGTAAGGTTTCGATTCGTACCATTCGTCGCGATGCGATTGATGAGGCTCGAAACAGAAAGAAAAACAGTGAAATTTCCGAAGATGAATTAAAAGGGGAAGAGGATAACATTCAAAAGATTACCGATAAGTTTGTTGCGGAAGTGGATAATGTAGTTGCGGCGAAAGAAAAAGAAATTATGCAAGTGTAAGGAGTTGGCGGAATGAATAAAATTTCAGAACTTCCTCAACATATTGCAATTATTATGGATGGAAACCGCAGATGGGCGAAGAGTCATAATTTGCCGGTTGTAGCGGGTCATAGAGCCGGTGCGGAAACGCTGAGAAAAATTATTGAAGCCTGTATGAAATACGAGATTAAGTATTTAACGGTGTATGCTTTTTCGACAGAAAATTGGAAACGTTCTCCGCAGGAAGTAACCGATTTAATGAACTTGATGCGGGAGTATTTGGAGAAACTAAAGAGAGATAATAAGGACCGAAATGCGAAAATTAAAATTATCGGAGATATTACTCGTTTAGATAAGGACTTACAAGAAAAAATAGCTGTTTTACAGGAAAGTACGTGTGAAAATACCGGTCTTACGATTAATGTGGCGTTAAATTATGGCGGAAGAGATGAAATTATACAAGCGATAAAGAAGATGTCAGCGAGTGATATCCAAAATTTATCGCCGGAAACTTTTTCGCAATTTTTATATACTTCTGATTCGCCGGATCCGGATTTGATTATTCGGACGGCAGGAGAACAGAGATTGAGTAATTTTTTGTTATGGCAAGCGGCATATGCGGAGTTTTATTATACAGAAGTTTTGTGGCCGGATTTTTCTACAAGTGAATTGGATAAGGCACTAAATGCTTTTTCGCAAAGAGTTAGAAAATTTGGTGGCAGATGACCGATAAGGGAGAGGAACAAATGATTAAAAAGACAGTATATGGATTGTTGGCGGGGGCGGCAGTTATTTTTATTGTATTGTGCTTGCCTCCGTATGTTGTAAATGTAATTTTGATGGCAATCGCGATTGGCGGAATTTACGAATTTATTCAGGCGATGGCAAAGGCGAATTTCAATCCGATGAAGGTGATTCCTTATGCCTCTTGTGTATTATTGCTTTTTATTAATTCGGAAAATTCGATCTTAATGTATAAGTTCTCCTTTTCCATTATTGCGTTATCTATTTTAGGTATGCTGATTTATGCGTTGTTTCTTACAAAGCGAACCTTGGTAGATGTTTGTTTATCTGTATTTGCAATGTTGTACATACCGTTTTTGTTAAGTTTTGTACTAATGACTTTTTATTTGGAAGATGTCGGTAAGTCTGCAATTTGGCTGATTATATTGGGAGCTTGTTTAACGGATGCTTTTGCTTATTTTGTGGGATCTAAAATTGGAAAACATAAGTTGTGTCCGAGTATCAGCCCACATAAGACAATAGAAGGGTCTATCGGCGGGATTGTCGGAAATTGTGTTTCCTTTTTAATCTATGCTTGGTATTTGAATAATTATGTAGGCTTCGGCATAGAATATTGGAAAATGGCAATTTTTGCTGTTGTGGTTGCTGTGTTTGCGGAAATCGGGGATTTGGTTGCTTCCTCTATAAAGCGTTTTGTGAAAACAAAGGATTTTGGCAGTATTTTGCCGGAACACGGAGGAATTTTAGATAGAATCGATAGTGTGTTGTTTGTGGCGCCGGTGGTGTATTATTGCTTACTTTTGTTTTCGGACTTTTTTGTAAAGATAGGGTAAAAATTTTAGTTACAAGTCAGATTTGAATTTATAGAAAAGGCACAAACACTGTAGGGACAGCATTTATGCTGTCCACAGAAAAGGCAGAAAGCAGGACAGCATAAATGCTGTCCGTACAATGGTTGTGCATCATTGTAGGACGATATCGTCTGACCTGTAACAAATTTTATGAAATATATTGTAATGGAGTAGGGTACGGCGTCCTCGACGTACCGATAAAAATAATTCATTTTAATTTTTTTGAAAGGTGACGGAAAGAATGGCGATTGTTTGGGGTATCGTTAAATTTTTGATTTTAATTTCATTTTTGGTACTGATTCATGAAGGTGGACATTTCTTGACAGCGAAAGCGGTAGGAATGAAGGTGAATCAGTTTGCGATTGGATTTGGACCAAAGATATGGTCACATCAAGGGAAAGAAACGCTTTATTCGATTCGCTGGATTCCGCTTGGTGGTTTTGTGGCGTTAGAAGGAGAGGAAGACGATTCGGATGATCCGAGGGCGTTTAACAACAAGCCGGTTTGGACGAGATTTTTGGTTGTGGTAATGGGTGCTACCGTGAATATCGTATTTGCCATTGTAGCGTTATTCTGCATTTCGGTATCGGTCGGAAAGTTCCAAACGACAATCGTGGAATCCTTAACACCGGGTTCTGCCGGGGAACTTGCAGGAATTCAAGTAAATGATGAAGTTTATGCGATTAACGGCAGAAGGATGCGGACACTTGATTCGATCACGGAATATTTAAGAAGAAATAAAGAAAAGCCGGTTACGGTAACCGTTAAGAGAAACGGACAGAAAATTGATTATTTTTTAACGCCGGATGTAGAAGAAACGGGACTGATCGGTGTTAACTTTGAAGAAAATTCTACAATCATCAGTAATGTTCAAAAAGATAGTCCGGCAGAATTAGCGGGAATTGAAAAGGGCGATAAGATCCTTGCGTTAAATGATGTTGCGATGAAAGATACCAATGAAATTGTAACGAAAATTTCGGAAAGTACCAACGTGCCGGTAACGCTTACTTTACAGCGTGGCGAAGATGAACTTGTAATTCCGGTGACACCGGTTTGCCCGGATATTTTGAAAAAATATGTTATCGGTTTTTATGGAAGTGTTTCGGAAGATAAAGTTGCGTTGGTTGGTCATTCGGTATGGCAGTCATTGGTAGAAGTTGAGAAGATGGTTAATCAAGTCGTAGAGCTTCTTACCGGGCAAATCGATACGAAGTATTTAAGCGGACCGGTAGGAATTGCAACGGTTGTCGGTCAAACCAATTCCGGAAGTGCTTTTTTAACTTTGTTGATTTTTATCAGTTTGAATTTGGGAATCGTAAACTTAATTCCATTACCGCCGCTCGACGGTGGAAAACTTGTTTTCTTGCTGATTGAAGGGGTAACCCGGAAGAAAGTAAGCACAAAGGTTGAGATGTATTTCCAGATGGCAGGAATGTTCTTATTGATTGCTTTGATGGTGTATGTGACTTTTAATGATATTACAAGACAGATGTCAATATTTTAGAGAAATGAAAATGGGGCTGTAAAAAAACACCTCGGAAAAATAAAATTTTCCGAGGTGTTTTTACAGCCTATTTAAATCAATAAACTATTTATTTTTTCAATCAACTCTTCTTTACTTCCGTTATTTTCAATTACGATATCGGCGAGTTTTCGATAGGCGTCTTGGGGTAACTGTTTTGCAATTCGCCTTTCGACACTTTCGCGAGATAAGTTGGAGCGGAGCATGACGCGTTGGATTCGGATTTCTTCGTAAGCGGTTACTACGATAATTTTATCGGAAAGTCGGATAAATTCTTCGTTTGGAAGGGGGACATCCAGTAAAATATATTCGTGTGATTCTGCTAACTGCAATACTTTTTGCTTGATTTCTTCCATCACAAACGGGTGGACAATTTTATTGAGTTCGAGCAGTTTTTCTTCGCTACTGAAAACGATTTTGGAAAGGCGTTCGGAGTTGATGATTTCGGGAGAATCGAAGATAGCAGCTCCGAAAAAAGAACGGATTTTATTGAGAATAACGGGAGATTTCATACATACTTTTGCAATTTTGTCGGCGTCTAATATCGGTGCTTTTAATTTTTCCGAGAGAAGGCGGGCGACGGTGGATTTTCCGCATCCGATTCCGCCGGTGATTCCTATTACTTTTGCCATTATGGATACCTCCTAAAGCATATTTTTAAAATCTAAATTCATGGGTTGTTCCGAAAGCAGAGTGTAGACATCGGTTGCGGTGATGTCGGTCAAAATCATATTTTTTTGCAGGTCATTTGCATTGGTGAGAAAACGTTTTAAGGAGGTTACGACAGGAAGTTTCGACTGGCTTGCAATTTCGGATAATACCTTTTTCCCGGTTTCGTTACAAGCTAAAACGCGGAGATATTGCGGTCCACCGGCTTGCTGAAACTGTGAAAAGGCAGTTTTGGTTAAACCAAGTAACGCACTAATGAGAATTCGTTTGATTCTTGTTTCAGGGTAGCGTTTTGTTTTGATGGTTTTAATAAGTTCCGGTAGAGAAGTGCTTTCGTGAATGGCGGAATAAATCCGGTTTTCTAACCCTTCAGTAACGTCCGGCAGGTTTGCGATTTGAGAAAGCGTCATTTTGCGAAGTGCATATAATAAAAGATTCTCGAAGTCTTGTAAAAATAACGGTTTATTCGTTAAATTCATCGCTAATGTTTGGGAGGATAAGTAAGGTGTGACGTCTTGTTTTTTTCGCATCATTTCGCGGATTGCGGTGGAACTTGCGATATTTTCCTGTCCGGCTAAATCGTGGTAGCCGGTATTTTTTCGATGAATTGGGAGAATCGTACAAGAAGTATTTTGCCGTTTGAATGCTTTTAGGTATTCGATAGCGAGAATGTTGTTCGGTTCGTTTAGAATGGTAAGAATATCCTGTTCCGGTAAGATGTCTTGTAAAGCTTTTGCACGAGCTTGCGGGAAGGAGATTCCTTTTGCTAAATAATTTTTTAAGGCTGTTTGAAAGTCTTTACTTTCCTGTGCCAAAGCGTCAGCAATTTTATCTAAAGTTTCAAAATGATTTTCTTCGCATCCAAAAGAGAGTGCCGTTATTCCACACGCGGTAAGAAGTTTGATGCTGCCTGTCGCAAAGTGTTCAGCAGTAGAAACTGCGTAATAGGTCGGAAGTTCGATGACTAAGTCAATTCCGTTGTTAACGGCGATTTTCGCTCTTGTGAATTTATCGAATAAAGCAACATCCCCACGCTGGATAAAGTTCCCCGACATGACGGCGATTACTGCGTCGGGTTGAAATTGTTCGACGGCTTGTTGTAATTGATATAGATGTCCGTTATGAAACGGATTGTATTCAGCAATAATTCCCAGTAATTTCATAATTCACCTCTTATTTGATATTATAGTATAATTCGAGGGAGATTTAAAGAGAAAAATCGAACAGAGGGACGCATTCGGGACGTCGAGGACGCCGTCCCCTACAATGACGGCCGAAACGCTGTAGGGACACAATGATTGAGGGATAGTATAGCATGTAACAGTTTTTTCAGTTGAGGATTTTATGGCTCTTGATTTTTGTGGTTTATTATGGTAGTTTTAACGGAGGAGATGATTGTTTTTGAGAAAAGTGACGATTTACACGGATGGTGCGTGTTCGGGGAATCCGGGACCGGGTGGTTGGGGTGCGATTTTGATGTACCAAGACGTGAAGAAAGAGATTTCGGGCGGAGAAAAGGATACGACGAATAATAAGATGGAATTATTGGCGGCGATTTCGGCGTTGAATTTGCTGAAAGAGCCTTGTGAAGTGGAGTTATACAGCGATAGTGCTTATTTGATTAATTGTTTTCAAAATGGCTGGTTGGAGTCTTGGAAGAAGAAAAATTGGGTAAATTCCAAGCGGGAGAAAGTGAAAAATATTGATTTATGGATACAGTTGGATGAGCTTTCGAAGAAGCATTCCATTCATTGGATTAAGGTAAAAGGACATGCGGATAATGTGTATAACAATCGCTGTGATGAGCTTGCGAGAATGGAAGTGGCGGCGATTTCGGGTTAACGGGCGTTATTGAGGAAAGGTTGAATATTGCGTTTCTGTCTTGCATAAGATGTACAAGATGACGGAGGCGCAGATGAGAAATTATAGAACCAAGAGACAGAATGTTTTTAAGTCATTTTTTATGGCGCATATTAATTTATATATTTGTCTGATAATTCTGTTTTTACTGGGGATTGTCGTGGGAGCGGTTCATTCGGGATTTGTGAAGGATGAGAATTTAATCGAATCTTTTCGCTATATTACTGATTTTATGACGGCTTTAAAGACAAAGAAAATTGATGTGGATATTTTATTGCGGGAATTTTTATGGAATAACTTAAAACCCGGTTTTTTGCTTTGGCTTCTCGGATTGGTTATTTTGGGGATTCCGCTGATCTTTATATATATTGCGTTTGAGGGCTATTCGTTAGGATTCGCTTTCGCTTTAGTGATAAAGGGACTTGGCGGAAGCAAGGGAACGCTATTGATTAGTCTTGCGGTTCTTCCGCAGGAAATGATCATTATTCCGGTTCTTTTGACATTAGCGGTAAACAGTATTTTATTTGCAAGGGCGATTTGGCAGAAGAAGGAGCGAAATACGAATATTAAATTCGACATTTATCGCTATATCTTTTTATTTATTGCAGGTATGGTGATGTTGGTGGCGATTTCGATGATTCAGACGTATCTTCAAATGCCGTTGGTGAAGAATTTGATCGGTTATATCAGTTAAAGGAGTTGTAGTACATATGGAACTACTAAAGAAGATTGTAAAGGGAATGTTAATCGGAATTGCAAATGTGATTCCGGGAGTAAGCGGAGGAACACTTGCGGTTTCGATGGGAATTTATGAGCAGTTGATTCATTCGATTAATTACATTATTAAAGAATTTAAGAAGAGTGTGAAATTTTTATTACCGCTTGGAATTGGGATGATTATCGCTATTTTGGCGTTTAGTAAGTTGGTGGATTTTTGTTTTACCAATTATGAGATTAATACGACGTTTGTGTTTGTTGGCTTGATTTTAGGGGCTCTTCCGGCTTTGTTTGCGAAGGTGAAGGGAGAGAAATTCGGCGTAAAGTCGGTAATCGGATTTTTGATTGGATTTTTAGTGATTGTGGGAATGGCGTTTATGAAGGAAGGTGCGGAGTCGGATGTATTTCCGTCGCAAAATCCGCTTATACTATGTGGTATCGGTGCGATTGCTTCGATGACGATGATTATTCCGGGAATCAGCGGTTCGTTGGTGTTGGCGATTTTAGGATTTTACAGACCGGTGATTGCGACAGTAAGCAGTTTTGCGGATAAATTATTGCAGTTTCGTTTTAGTGAAATGGGACGGGAAATAATTATTTTGACATTCTTTGGAATTGGTGTTATAATAGGAATAATTGGGTTTGCGAAATTAATTGAATTTTTATTCAAACGATATAAAAATGTAACGTACAGTACAATTATTGGAATTATTGTAGCGTCGCCGATAGCGCTACTGATTAATTTAGATTTTGCAGGACTGAATCTTTTACATTACGGAATGATTCTGTTTTTCTTTGCGGTAGGTTTCTTTACTGCGATGAAATTGGGAGAATAAAGGGCATAAGACGGTTGTGTTATGCCGATTTCGTTGTGGAATGTAAAATGAGGATTTATAACGAATTCTGTGAGTGATGGAACAAATCATGAACAGATTTGTTTTGGTGTGATAATTTAGTGAAAAAGAGAGGATGGATTTTGTGATTAGTAAAACGAGAAGTAACAGCACAAAGAAAGTGGCTGTTAGAAGGACCGCTTCGAAAGAAAACGGTTCAAAATTAAAAATTATCCCTTTGGGGGGATTGCATGAAGTCGGAAAGAATATGACGGTGTTCGAGTATGAGAATGATATGATTATTGTAGATGCCGGACTTGCTTTTCCGGAAGATGAGATGTTGGGTGTCGATTTGGTGATACCGGATATTACGTATTTGAAAAGAAATGCGGAGAAAATTAAGGGGATTGTGGTGACGCATGGTCATGAAGACCATATCGGGGCGTTACCGTATGTATTAAAGGAATTGAATATTCCGATTTATGCGACGAAATTGACACTTGGTTTGATTGAGACGAAGTTGGAGGAACATGGTTTACTTCGTTCAGCGAAGATGTATTGTGTAAAACAGGGACAAAGAATTCGTTTGGGTTGCTTTGAGGTTGAGTTTATTCGTACCAACCACAGTATTCCGGATTCGGTGGCTTTGGCGATCAATACGCCGGTGGGAATGATCGTTCATACCGGAGATTTTAAGGTGGATTATACGCCGATTGACGGTGGAATTATCGACCTTGCGAAGTTTGGTATTTTAGGAAAAAAAGGCGTGTTGGCGCTGATGTCGGATAGTACCAATGCGGAACGTCAAGGATTTACCATGTCGGAAAGTACGATCGGACAAGTGTTTGAGGAGTTGTTTGATACCGATCAGAGAATTTTGGTAGCGACTTTTGCTTCGAATATTCATCGGATACAGCAGGTAATCAATGCAGCGGAGAAAACGAAGCGGAAAGTGGCGATTTGCGGCAGAAGTATGTTAAACGTTATTACGGTTGCGCATAAATTGGGTTACATTAAGTTTAAGGCGAATACGCTGATTGATATTGACGATATTGGAAAATATTCACCGCATCAGATTTGTATTATTACGACGGGAAGCCAAGGGGAACCGATGGCGGCTTTGTCGAGAATTGCGAATTCGGAACATAAGAAAGTGGAAATTTATCCGGGGGACAGAGTGATTATATCGGCTTCTCCGATTCCGGGAAATGAAAAGTATGTTTCGAAGTTGGTGGACGAGTTATTTAAGCAGGGTGCAGATGTTATTTACCACAGTATTGCAGAAACTCACGTGTCGGGACATGCTTGCCAAGAGGAATTGAAGTTGATTCAGGCTCTTGTGAAACCGAAGTTTTTTATTCCGGTACACGGGGAGTACAAGCATTTAAGACAGCATGCGAAGTTGGCGGAGAAGATGGGTGTTGAGCCGGAGAATATCTTTATTTTGAGCAACGGAAAAGTGCTGGAAATGGATAAAAATTCGGCGAAAGTGACCGGAATGGTAAATGCGGGGCGTGTTTTGGTGGACGGACTTGGCGTGGGAGACGTTGGGTCAGTTGTGTTAAGAGACAGACAGCATTTATCGCAAGATGGTTTGATTGTAGTTGTTTTGACATTGGATTCCGAGACCGGAATGGTGGTAGCGGGTCCGGATGTGATTTCGAGAGGTTTCGTGTATATGAAGGAGTCGGAGGACTTGATGGAGGAGATTCGGGAACTCTTGAAGAAGCAGTTACAGGGATTTGAGGAGTCGCATATTACCGATTGGAATACCATTAAATCGGGTATTAAGGATTCTTTGAAGAATTTCTTGTTTGAGAAGACGAAGAGAAAACCGATGATTTTACCGGTTGTTATGGAAGTGTAGTGGTAAGAAAAAGTTGTAATTTTGTTATTCAGACTTAAATTTTTTTCAATTCTTTTGTAGGGACAGCATTTATGCTGTCCTGCTTTTTTGCCCTTTCTGTGGACAGCATGAATGCTGTCCCTACAATGATTGCAGCACTTTTTTAGAAGTATATAGCGTGCGATTTTTCAAATTATATATTTATTATGTTGATTTTCAAAAAGTCTGCCATTATAATAAAATCGGTCGTGGTTTTATAATAATCCTGAGACAATGAGTAAGGAGGACGTAGCATGAATAACTTGGAACTGATGGAGGAGTACAGAAAGCTGTTTGCGGAGAGGGAGGATTACTCGCCGTTTCAGTTTATGGGGATTCGACTGCCGGAAGGTACGAAGGGGCTTTACGTTTTGGTGAATGTGGAGACCGGTGAGCGAGTTGGCGAAAAAGTTTTTGAGGACCATGGTTCCTTTAAGGACGAGGTAGCCCCGGTGTGTGCAGCGGATAAATGGGGCTATATTAAAACGGACGGAGAGTATTTAATATCTCCGGCGTATCGTTTGATAGAGAAATTGCCGAAAAGAGTCGTGAAATTGACGGATTGGGACGGAAGGGTTGATTTATACTCTTTTGAGAAAGAGGAGTATCTGTGTCGAAACGTTGAATCGGTAGAATTGTTTGGTGACAGGGACGATATGTATATTGTGCGTGATGGAAATTACGGTGTCTTGATGCCGGATGGTAAATGGTTGCTGGATCCTTATGAAGAGGAATGTAAGCGGATTCGTGTTTTGTCGGAGGAGCTTGTTTGTCTGTCTTTTGTCGAAAACCTTGAGGAAGTACAAAATATTTTTTCTATCGGAAATATTCTTGTTTCGGGTTCCGGGTTTGATTTTTCCTTCCTTGAGGCGTTTGGTGTGTTTTCTTGTTATTCTCAAGAAAAAAATCAGACGGAGTATTTTAGGCTTGTGGGGAATGAGATTGAAAGCCTGTTTGTGGAAGAAGGAGCTCAAAGGCTTAAGATGGAAACGCCGGATGTAATTTTCGGTACAATTCAAAAATGGAATGGTTCCAGCGTTTGTCTTTCCAATGCCATGTTTTCTGTTAGTAAGAAAACGTGGCTGTTCCGAGGAATGCATGAAATCGAGTATCATAAGAAGGATGGTTTTGAGTATTTTGTAATTTGGAATGGTTGTAAAAAGGGTGTTACAGATGTTTCCGGAAACATCCTGATTGATATTGAGGCAAGCCAACTAAAATATTGCTTGGGCTATTTCTTGGTTGCTGTTGATGGGAAGTGGGGCGTGTATAGCTTGGCTGAGAAGCGGCTTATTTTGCCGTTGGCGGAAACGTTGCATGATGTTTCTAATGAGGAGTTTTTGGTGTATATTTTTGGAAAAAAGAAAAAAGGAAAGATTCGTTCGAAGATGGTTTATCGCTATTGGGTGAATGGAAGGTTTGTGACGGATTATGAGTATAGCGAAGCTTGGGGATATAAAAAATACGGAAATGTGTGGTTTGCTTGTGTGAAGAGAGTGGACGGAAAAAGCGGATGGATTGATACGGAGGGTGAGTTCTTTGAAACGTTGCCCGGTGAGTTTGATTTGAAGTGATGAAGATGAGGAGCATTCGAAAGGATGCTCCATTTTTCGCTTGAAATCGACAAAAAAATGAAAAATTTGACATAAAATAAATTCTGTGGTATAACTATTCTTTGCAAAGGAGTGATTGTTATTTTATTACGTAAAGTAGCATTGCCTGTAGCTTTAATCGTAGCAACGATCGGATTAATTTCTTTTCTTGCAATTCACAATGTGCGGAAGGAAGCAGAGTTAATCGAGTTGAAAAAAACTCTTGCGGCTAATTTTGAGGCGGAGCAAGAGCGTATTAAGGCTGAGGAAAAGGCGAAGGAAGAAGAGAAACTTCGTTTGGAACAGGAAGAACAGGAACAAGAAGCGCAGAGAGTGCAGACTCGTTCGATGGCGACCTCGAGAAGTGGTTCGCATGAGGCGAGAACTTCGCAACCGGTTTATTATGAGGCTCTTGCTTTAGAGATTTCGGCGGAGGAAGTTGAGATTTTGGAGAGAATCGTGCAGGCAGAGGCCGGCGGAAGCGGATATGACGGAATGTTGGCTGTGGCGAATGTGGTTTTAAATCGTGTTCAAAGCGAGCGTTTTCCGAATACGGTGACGGAAGTTGTGTTTGCAAATCGTCAGTTTACGCCGATTAGTGATGGCAGATATTATACCGTGACGGTGAGTGATTCTTGTAAGCAAGTGGTGCAGGATGTGTTAAGCGGCGCGAGAATTATCGGACAGGATGCTTTGTATTTCTGTACGCCGACAGCGTCGGGAAAAGGCTGGTTTGAGACTGCGTTGAGAAAAATTGATTATATTGCACCTCATAATTTTTACGGATATAAGGAAGAATAATGGAGGAATGCCATTGTTTGAATATTGTACAAACACTGTAGGGACAGCATTTATGCTGTCCGCAGAAAAGGCAGAAAAGCAGGACAGCATGAATGCTGTCCGTACAAATGCAATTTTTTTAGGAAAAAATCTGAAAAAAGCTTGACTAAATGTGGAGGTTATGGTAAATTTAATATTGCATTCCGCGTAGGAAAGCTTTTTTTTGATGAATTGAAATTCATCAAAAGAAGAGAAGCACCTCTTCATTCTGAAGGGAAGAGGTAACAAAGAATTGCTTTATTGTCAGAATGGAGGGTAAAAAATGAGAGAGAAAATTACATTAGCATGTAGTGAATGCAAACAAAGAAATTATGATACTAAGAAAAACAAGAAGAACGATCCTGACAGAATTGAGATGAAAAAGTATTGTAAGTTCTGCAAAAAGCATACAGATCACAAAGAAACAAAGTAAGTATGTGATAAATAGGCGAATCGCTTATATGTCATAAACTAAAATTCTAAGGGAGGTTTATGATACATGGGAAAAGGTTTAGTTAGTGAAACTCAATCAGAATTAAAGAAAGTAATTTGGCCGAGCGGAAAAGATGTTGTAAACGGTACGGCTGCTGTTATTGCGATTTCTGCAATTGTGGGAGCTTGTGTATTTGTTTTTGATTTTGCGAGTGCCGAACTGGTTAAGTTTATTATGAACAACTTTGCTCGTTAATCTGATTTGAATCGGGAGGTGTGAGGTTAGTGGCTCACGAGGAATATGTAAAAGATGTAAAGTGGTATGTAGTTCATACGTATTCGGGTTATGAGAATAAAGTAAAAGCGAATTTAGATAAGATTATTGAGAACCGAGGCCTTCAAGATCAAATTTTTGAGGTAGTCGTTCCGATGGAAGAACAGATTGAAATTAAAGAAGGAAAGAGAAAGACTTCTTTGAAAAAGGTTTTTCCGGGATATGTTTTGGTAAAAATGTATATGAATGATGATACTTGGTATGTAGTTCGAAACGTTAGAGGCGTGACCGGATTTGTAGGTCCCGGAGCAAAGCCGGAACCGCTTACCGATCAGGAAATTATGAATATGGGAATTGAGGAGCTTGAAGTTGTTGTTGATTTTGAAGTCGGCGACAATATTAAAGTAACTTCGGGCCCATTGAAAGATTTTATTGGTGTAGTTGAAGAAATTAACATGGAAAAACACAAAGTTAGAGTTCTGGTTTCAATGTTTGGCAGAGAAACACCTGCTGAGCTTGAGTTTACTCAGATACAAAAAATATAGTGAAGGGAGTGAAGAAAAATGGCAGCACCTAAGAAAGTAATTGGTAGCGTAAAAGTACAGTGTGAAGCTGGTAAAGCAAATCCGGCACCACCGATCGGACCTGCTCTTGGACCTTACGGTATTAACATTATGCAATTCTGTAAAGAATTCAATGAAAAGACTGCAAGCCAACCGGGTATGATTATTCCTGCTGTTATTACAATTTATGCAGATAAATCTTTTACGTTTATCACAAAGACACCACCGACCGCTGTATTGTTAAAGAAAGAAGCCGGTATTGCAACTGCTTCTGCTAAGCCAAACCGTGATAAAGTTGCTACGGTTTCGGAGGAAACAGTTAAGAAGATTGCTGAACTTAAAATGCAAGATTTGAACGCCGCATCTTTGGAATCTGCAATGAGCATGGTTCGTGGAACAGCAAGAAGTATGGGTATCGTAGTAGAAAGTAAGTAATTATGGGAGACTGAGAAAGTCGTTTGTACCAAAGGAGGTATTTTGAAATGAAACATGGTAAAAAGTATGTAGAAAGTGCGAAACTTGTCGATAGCGCAAAGCTGTATGATACAGAGGAAGCATTTTCGCTTGTTGTGAAAACAGCAAAAGCTAAGTTTGATGAGAGCGTTGAAACGCATATTAAACTTGGTGTTGATTCCAGACACGCTGACCAACAGGTTAGAGGCGTCGTTGTTCTTCCTCACGGAACAGGTAAAACATTAAAAGTTTTAGTGTTCGCGAAAGGTGAGAAAGTAAAAGAAGCAGAAGCTGCAGGTGCAGATTATGTTGGAGGAGAAGAGCTAGTCGCTAAGATTCAAGGCGAAAACTGGTTTGATTTTGACGTAGTTGTAGCAACTCCTGACATGATGGGTGTTGTAGGTAGATTAGGTAAGGTTTTGGGACCGAAAGGTTTAATGCCGAATCCGAAGTCGGGTACAGTATCTATGGATGTTGCAAAGGCAATTGCAGATATTAAATCCGGTAAAATCGAATACAGATTGGATAAATCAAATATTATTCACTGTGCGATCGGAAAAGTGTCTTTTGGAGAAGAAAAATTAAGAGAAAACTTCACAACTCTTATGAATGCGGTTATTAAGGCAAAGCCTGCTGCAGCTAAGGGACAATATTTGAAGAGTATCAGTATTTCTTCCACAATGGGACCTGGTATTAAAGTAAGCACTTCTAAAGTTGCTGAATAATCATCAATTTTGAAAATTTTACCTAAGATGGTAGGTGCGAAAGCTTAATTTCCTACTGAGGCGATAATATAGATTGTGACAAGACTTTCTGTGTTTACGCCTGTAAGCCGGAAAGTCTTTTTAGGTGAAATTCATAAGAATTTGAAAAGAAAGGGTGGTGTAATAAAAAATGCCTGGAAAAAAAGCATTGGAATTAAAATCTGCTGAAGTAAAAGAACTTGCTGAAGTTATCAATGGTGCAAAAGGTATTGCGCTTGTTGATTACAGAGGAATTACAGTTGATGCAGATACAGCTCTCAGAACAAATTTGAGAAATGCAAATGTTGAATACAGAGTTGCAAAAAACACTTTGATTAAATTAGCGATAAAAGGAACAGAATACGAAGGTATTTCTGAATACTTAGAGGGACCTACCGCAATCGCAATCAGTCATGATGATTGCACAGCTCCTGCAAGAGTAATGGCTTCTACTGTAGATGAAGTAGAATCCTTTAACTTCAAAGGCGGATGGGCTGAAGGTAGCGTTTATGATAAAGCAGGTGTTGAAAAGTTATCTAAGATTCCTTCCAAAGAAGTTCTTATTTCCAAGATTCTTGGAGGATTCAACGCTCCTGTTACAAGCTTGGCTTATGTTATTAAGGCTATTGCTGAGAAGAAGGAGCAAGAGGCAAACGCTTAACTTTTGTTGAAAAGCTTTGAATTAAATTCAGAGTTTAGTAAAATTAAGGCACAACCTGTTGTAGGGACACAATTTATTGTGTCCGCAAAATAGGCAGTCGATAGCATTAGGACACAATGAATTGTGTCCGTACAACAATCATGTGTACATTAAGGAATGTAATGTAACGAAAAATATATAAATTGGAGGTAATTTAAAATGGCTAGTGAAAAAATTGAAAAAGTTATGGAAGAAGTAAAAGCTTTAACAGTATTAGAGCTTTCTGAATTAGTAAAGGCATTGGAAGAAGAATTTGGTGTAACAGCAGCAGCTCCTGTAGCAGCAGCTGGTGCAGTAGCAGGTGGCGCAGCAGCCGGTGCAGCTGAACAAACAGAGTTCACAGTTGTATTAAAAGAAGCTGGCGCAAGCAAGATGAACGTTATCAAGGTTGTTAAGGAATTAACAGGCTTAGGATTGAAAGAAGCTAAGGATTTAGTTGATGGCGCTCCTAAGGATATTAAGACAGGCGTTTCTAAGGACGAAGCTGAAAGCATGAAGGCTAAGTTAACAGAAGCCGGAGCAACTGTTGAATTAAAGTAAGAGAATGAAGAATGGCAGGAAGGCAGAGATGCTTTCCTGTTTTTTTTTTCAATTAAAAACCATTTTTTCTTCACTTGGCTTTCACATTTTATCGGTATACTAAAATTGACTTGAGTAGAGAAATATGACGGTGGCGATTGCGATAAATGCGATTGCGATTGCTTTTTCGGTTTCGGTGGGAATCGGAATTATTTTCGGTTATTTCCCGGCAGCGAAGGCTTCGAAATTGAATCCGATTGAGGCATTAAGATATGATTAAAACATGGGACAGCATAAATGCTGTCCGTACAGAAATGCGTAGGGACAGTATTCATGTTGAGGAAAAAACATGGGACAGCATGAATGCTGTCCGTACAGAAATGCGTAGGGACAGCATTTATGCTGTCCACAGAATCGTCAGAAAGGAAAGGAGTAAAATGATGAAAAAATTTTGGATGATGGCGGCGGTAGCCGGATTGTTGGTTTGTCCTTGTTTTGCAACAGAGATGAGTGATGCGGATATTACAGAAATTTTAACTTGTATGAATATTGTGGATGGAACCGAAACAGGGACGACACTTACCAGAAGAGATTTGGCAGAGACATTGGTGCGTGCTTCGAAGGATGCGGAGTATGCGAATGTGGAGATTCGTATTACACCGTTTTCCGATGTAAGTTATGACAGTGAGAATGCGAATCATATTCGATTAGCAGCGTTAAACGGGTATATGACGGCGTACAGTGACGGACAATTTCGTCCGGATCAGTTGGTGAAGGTGCAGGATGCGGTGACGGCGTTACTGAAGTTGTTGGGATATACCAATCAGGATTTTACACAGCCGTATCCGTATGAGCAACTTGCGATTGCGGATAAAATTGACTTGTTAGATGGCGTAGATGTGCAGATTGGGGCATATGTGACGCAGGAACAATTAAATCGGTTAGTGTATAATGCTTTAATGTGTTCGCCGAAGGGAAGCTCTAAAAAGTATGTTGAGGAATTGGGGTATAATGTGTCGGGAGAGGACATTACCTTAAATGATGTGATGAATAAGAACGCATTAGGACCGATTACATACTCGTATTTAGATTTGGAGGCCGGTTTAGGATTGGTTTCTCCAAAGGTATATATTAACGGTACGGAATCTACGGTAACGGAATTACAGAAATATGACGTAATTTATTACAGCAAGAGTGCTAATATTGTATGGGCTTATCGGGATAAGGTGAGCGGAATTGTGGAGGAAATTCTTCCAAATAAAGAGTCTCCTACTTCGGTTACCGTTTCCGGAAAAACTTATTCATTATCTTCTTATACGGCAAGAAAGGCGTTTGGGTTAAATGGTTTTTCCGAAGGAAATATGGTGACATTGTTGTTGGATCGAAATAAAGCAGCTTCGGATGTGTATCTTACCGAGAATTTATATTCGCAACAAATCGGTGTGATTATAAGCGCGGGGCAGAAGGAAATGATACAGTCGGACGGAAATCGCAGAGTAAGCTATTATGCGACGGTTTTGTTGGCAGACGGTGAGAAGATTGAAGTTGTGACGACGACGGATTACAGCAAGAAAATCGGAAATACCGCTTTGGTGAAGTATAGTAACGGAAAAGCGACGCTTTCTTCTACTTCGAAGGTGACGGAAATTTCGGGAACATTTGATGCGACCAATTATACTTTGGGAAAATACCAATTAAGCAGTGAAGTGCATATCTTGGAATTGGATGACTTTGGCAATACGAAGGAGATTTATCCGAGTCGTTTGGACGGCGTGAAGATTGCGAAGGATTCGGTCGCTTTGGTAGAAGAGGATACAAATGGGATAATTGAGAAGATGATTCTTAAGAATGTGACGGGAGATACGGCAAAGTATGGAATCATTACCGATATCATAGAAGGAAAGGAAAATGATAGTTATACTTGTTTGATAGAGGGTTCAAGTAAGAATTATTCGAATTCCGATATTACCTTTAATGTGGAAGAAGGCCCGGCTGTGGCTTATTTCGAAGGAAGTTCACTAGAAAGTCTTAAGAATTTGGAAAATGTGGCAGGAGGAATTGAAAGCGTAAGTCCGGTTTCTTTGACGACACTGAAGGGAGAAAAATTTTTACTGGCGGCGGATGTGCAAGTATATCGCTATAAAAATTCCGAATATTTTATGTCGAATATTGATGAGGCGATTAGCGGAGAGTATAGCGTTTCGGCTTATTATGATAAAGCGGAAGACGAAGGCGGAAGAGTTCGTATGTTGATTTTGAGATAAGTACGATTTTTTGAAAAAAGAGAAAGAAGAAAAGAGACTCGAACAGAGTCTCTTTTTTTTGGAGCTTGTAACCGGAATCGGACCGGTGACCCCCACCTTACCATGGTGGTGCTCTACCTACTGAGCTATACAAGCGAATGAAATTTATCGAACAACATTAATATAATACTATTCTTAAAGTTGGTTGTCAATATGTTTTGAAGAAAAGAGTCCAAGTTGGGTTATTGTTCAGACTTAAATTTATAAAAATGGTACAAACACTGTAGGGACAGCATTTATGCTGTCCATGGAAAAGGCAGAAAGGCAGGACAGCATGAATGCTGTCCCTACACTAGATTGTGCCATTATTGTGACAGAGAAATATGCAGACATTAGATAGGACACAATGATTTAGCGAAAATAATAAGTTATTAAGTCTGACTGTAACCAATTGTTTTGATAATTTTAAGTTTATATAGTAAATTTTATAATCTTTTGATATAATTCTTGTCAAAGGGAGTGAAGTAAATGAGGCTGATTGATAAAATAGCATTGATTGAATTAAAGGATGGGAAAGTTTTGAGTACGCGGTCGAAGGGGAAAGATGTGTATTATTTTCCGGGTGGAAAGCGTGACGGAGAGGAGACGGATGAAGAGACTTTAATTCGCGAGGTGAAGGAAGAGCTAGACGTTGCTGTGAAACCGGAGAGTATTGAATATTACGGGAAATTCGAGGCACAGGCGCATGGGAAAGAGGAAGGTATATTGGTACAGATGACTTGTTATACCGCGAAGTATGAGGGAGAGTTGAAGCCGTCTTCGGAAATTGAGGAGATTGTTTGGTTGACTTACCGGGACAGAGAGAAAAGTTCGCCGGTGGATCAGATTATTTTTGAGGATTTGTATCAAAAGGGCTTGATTGCGGATTAGGGGGATTTTTATGGAAAGTGATGAAAAATTAACGTTGTTGGAGGAGATTTTGCGGCTTCCTATGGGCAGTTTGACAGAAGAGACTTTTTTGGAGGATGTTGATGGCTGGGACGATTTGCAGACGCTGATGGATTTGCAAACAGAGCTAACGATGCGGGGAATAGAGATTCCGATAGAGGAGCTTAAAGAGTTTGAGCGAGTTTCGGAACTTTGCCGATTGCTAAAGTAGAAATTTGAATTGTTTGAAGGGGGAGAAAGGCTATGTTGTCGGATATTGAAATATCAAAAAGTGCGAAGATGTTGCCGATTCGTGAAATTGCGGAGAAAATAAAAATTGAGGAAGAGGATTTGGAGTATTACGGAAAGTATAAGGCGAAACTTTCGGATAAATTATGGGAAAAAATAAAGGATAGAAAAGACGGTAAGTTGGTTTTGGTAACGGCAATTAATCCGACTCCTGCGGGCGAAGGAAAAACAACGGTGACAATCGGATTGGGACAAGCTTTAAATCGATTGAACAAAAATTGCGTAATCGCGCTTCGGGAGCCTTCTTTGGGACCTGTTATGGGAGTGAAGGGTGGTGCAACCGGTGGCGGTTACAGTCAGGTTGTGCCGATGGATGATATTAATCTTCATTTTACCGGAGATATGCACGCACTTACCGCAGCGAATAATTTGCTTTCGGCGGTGATTGATAACCATATTTTCCAAGGAAACGAGCTTCGTATTGATGTAAATAATATTACGTGGAAACGGGCGGTAGATATTAACGACAGAGCGCTTCGGAATGTTGTAGTCGGGTTGGGAAAAAAAGCAAACGGAGTTCCTCGTGAGGATGGTTTTGTTATTACCGTTGCGTCTGAGTTGATGGCGGTTTTGTGTTTGGCAGATGGTATAGAAGATTTGAAGAAGAGAATTGCGAATATTATCATTGGATATAATTTAGAGAAAGAACCGGTTCGTGTGGCGGATTTGAAGGTAGAAGGAGCTTTGACGGCGTTGTTGAAAGATGCGATAAAGCCGAATTTGATTCAGACGTTGGAAAATACGCCGTGTATTATGCATGGCGGACCGTTTGCGAATATTGCGCATGGATGTAACAGCGTGATTGCTACGAAAACGGCATTGAAATTAGGAGATTACGTTATTACGGAAGCCGGATTTGGTGCGGATTTGGGTGCAGAGAAGTTTTTAGATATTAAGTGTCGGGTTGCCGGATTGACGCCTTCGGCAGTTGTGATTGTGGCGACGATTCGTTCGTTAAAGTATAATGGAGGAGCTGCTTTAGCGGATTTGACAACACCAAATTTGGAGGCGTTAAAGGCAGGGGCTGTGAACTTAGAGAAACATATTGAAAATATGCAAAAATACGGTGTGCCGGTTTTGGTAACGATTAATCGCTTTGCATCGGATACGGAGGAGGAGATTGCATATTTAAAGGAACTTTGTGCGAAAAAAGCCGTTTCTTGTTCGCTTTCGGAGGTATTTGCGAAGGGCGGAGAAGGCGGATTAGAGTTGGCTCAAAATGTTTTGGAAGTTTTGGAGAACGAGGAGACAAAGTATCATCCGCTTTATGAAGTAGAATTACCGATAAAAGAGAAGATTGAGACGATTGCAAAGGAAATTTACGGGGCGGAAAGCGTGAAGTATTCCTCTTCTGCGTTGAATCAGATGGCGCGAATTAAGAAAATCGGGTTAGACAAACTTCCGATTTGTATGGCGAAAACGCAATATTCTTTGTCGGATGATCCGAAGAAATTAGGAAGACCGACCGATTTTGAGTTGAATGTTTCCGAGGTGAAAGTGAGTGCCGGTGCGGGATTTATTGTGGTATTGACGGGAGATATTTTGACAATGCCGGGATTACCGAAAGTTCCTGCTGCGGAAAGAATTACACTTTTGGAAGATGGTAGTATTGACGGAATTTTTTAGAGTTGACAAAGGGTGGTATGTGAATATAGAATATTAAAGTTGTTTTACTTTAAGAAGAAGGGGGAAAGCTTCCGTTGTTTATTAGTTTTGAAAAGGACTGTTGTAATTTGTATGAACTTGCAACCGGGCGATTGAAGTAAGCAATAAGGGGGAATACTGTTTTAGTCTGTCTTTTCTTTAGGAAGAGGCAGATTTTTTCTTAGCAACGGAATCATAAAAATCAATAATCATTTTTAAAATGGTAGTGTCCGTTCCGAGCACTTGACCGTTTTCAACGAGTGAAGTAATGTAATGCGATTTATTGGTGTATTCCTTTGTAATGACTTCCGGATTGGTAATTTGGACTTTGTTACCGACAATGCTCTGCCCGAAAGGAACAATCGGATCCTCGTAACTGTGCATGAGAAGGGCGGGACAGTTGGCTTGATTGATTCCGTCAACAGCGGAATAGATAGAGTATTTTCCGAATTTTATCCATTCATAAATATGGAGAAAAGGGGCAAGAATACTGGCGGTTTTCTTTCCGACGGTATCGGAAATTTTTTCATACATAATTCCGACCGCTTTGTTAAATCCGGAACGTTCTGCAATTCCGGAAACATTGTGGGGGGTATTGTTTACCGCACATACTGCAAATCCGCCCCAACTATGTCCGTAAAGAAAAAGGGGCGTGTTTTGAAAGTCCGCTGAATTTTCTAAAAAGGTTAGTACATAGTCTAAGTCGATGACGGAGCGGGAAAGCCCTTTTACTGAATTCCCACCGCTTTCTCCGCTTCCGGTGTTATCGAATCCGAAAACTTGATAACCGTTTTTGACGAAATATTCGATTTCATGAAGATAATCACTGTGGGTCATACCTAAGCCGTGAGATAAGACGATTGTCCCTTTTGATGTTATTTGTGTGGCTTTTAAGGTATATAAATAGCCTACTAAAGGAATCTTGTCTTTCGAAGTAATTTCGTAACGTTTTCGTGCTAAAAGCGGGTAGGCGGAAAATTTTGCTTTTACCTCTTCCGGAGTGATGGGTTTACTGTAGCGAAATCCTTGTTCGTATAGGAAAGACGTTAATAAAAGCATTACAGTACAGTATAGAAAAAAGAATAAAAATAAAATTTTTAAGATTTTTTTCTTCATAATTCCCTCAAATAGTTACAGATTAGAATATATATCGGGACGTCGAGGACGCCGTCCCCTACAATGATGGTACAATCAATGTAGGACGATATAGTCTGACTTGTAACCCTCAAATAAGTTGTATTTTTTCTTAGTATTGACAAAGAATGGAGAAATATGATTACAAAATGCAGTTTGACAAATAGATAAGGTATGATATAATGCAAAGGGATTACATAATTTACAAGAAAGGAGTTTTTTGTTTCTTTCGGCGAAAAAAAGAAAAGGACGTAGGAAAAAGGAGGATGTTTATGTGTAATTTTGAAATGCTAAAATCGCGTGTTTCCCGTGGTTGGGAGTTGTTGTGCTTGGAGGATGGGTGCGTGAAGAATATTAATCACATTCATGTTACCTATGTTCTCGGGGAAATCCTGCTGCTTTGGATGCTTTTTCCTGAAAAAGTTTGGCCTTTGACGTTCTGCCTTTTGTTTCATCTCATGAATTTTCTTCTGGGTATCAGCGATAAGGCAAATGCAGTGGATGCGAACGCTAAGAATGCAGCGATAATGGTCTATTGGACACTTGAGATTTTTATTTTCCTCGTTGGGTGTGTCGCTGACTGGCGGTTGATTTTGTTCCATGAAGCTGCTTCTTACATCGTACCGCTATTCTTTTTTGGGCTGCAGACAGAACTTCTGCGCGTTTGGTTTTCCGAAAGAAAGATTCCGAATTCGATTCGTGGCATCGCATGGTTTCTGTGCCTTGTGATTACACTCATACCTTACAGCATTTTGTGTACTCTTTTACTGATTGTTTCGGGAATTTGGTGGCAGATAAAATTGATTTTTTTGATTCTGTATTTGGTGATTGGGATGCCCCTGATGATCGAGTTTGAAGATTCTGAAGAAAATCTGTTTGAGTTTGCTTTTAAAATGCTGAATTAACTTTTCTTATCCTGCTTTGGAGTTTTCCGAGGCAGGACTTTTTTTCTGACCGGTAACTCCGGATGTGTTACGATTCAGCCCCAAATTTATAAAGAAGGCACAAATCCTGTAGGGACAGCATTTATGCTGTCCACAGAAAAGGCAGAAAGCAGGACAGCATAAATGCTGTCCGTACAATGGTTGCACCATCGTTGTAGGAAGATATAGTCTGGGCAGTAACTCCGGATGTCATCTTTTTTTGTTGACTACTTGCAAATTATCGGAGATAATGGTAAAATATAGTGGTGTGCATGGAGGTGTGTTTATGGATAATGTAAATTTGCGAGTGTCAGAGGATGTTGTTGCTGCAATTGCTTATAAGACGATACTTGAGATTCCGGGTGTTTTTGAGATTAATGGAAATATTATCGATGGACTTACCAATATGCTTGGGAGTAAGCGAACCCGTGGAATAAAGGTTGATATGGAAAATAATCAGATATCGCTGGATACTTATTTGACGGTGGAGTATGGAGTAAAAATACCGGATATTGCTTGGGATATTCAGGATAAGGTGAAGAAAACGTTGGAAGAGAATACCGGAATGAAAGTAAAGGCGGTTAATGTGCATATTCAAGGCATTAATTTTGATAAGAAGAAAGCAGAATGATTTTGGGAGGAATTGCAGTGAACAGAAAAATGGCTCGTGAAATGGCTGTGAGATTTTTATTTCAAATCGAATTTCAAAAAAACAATATTAAAGAACAGGTTGAAAATTTTTTGGATTCGGTAGAGATTGAGGATTATGACAAGGATTATTTCTTAGAGATTATTAATGGTGTCATTAATTCATTAAAAGAAATCGATGAGATTATTGAGTCAAAAGCCAAAGATTGGACAATAGACCGTATGGCTAAAATGGATTTGCCTATTTTGCGTGTTGCAATTTATGAGATGAAACACCGCGAAGATATTCCGGTAAGTGTTAGTATTAATGAGGCGGTTGAGCTTGCAAAAAAATTCAGCAGTGATGCTTCGAGTCGTTTTATTAACGGAGTACTCGGGCAAGTTTAGGAGTTGATTAAGATTAATACATATACGGTAGCACAAGTAAATAAATATTTGAAAAAA
This sequence comes from Clostridia bacterium, assembly GCA_017934955.1. GTDB lineage: Bacteria > Bacillota > Clostridia > TANB77 > RGIG9151 > RGIG9151. The sequence continues at coordinate 4,593 of JAGBIO010000023.1, read as the reverse complement.
TTATTAGATAACGATTTCATCCTTTCGAATATCATGGTAAAGGGTGAAATTTCTAATTTTAAAAAACATTCTTCGGGGCACTTGTATTTTTCCTTAAAGGATGATACGGCGAGTATGCGTTGCGTGATGTTTCGGATGCAGGCGATGGGATTGAAGTTTTTACCGAAGGATGGAGATAAAGTTGTGATTACAGGCTATGTTTCGGCTTATGAAAAAGATGGACAATGTCAGCTGTATTGTGATTTTATGCAGCTGGATGGCGTGGGAGATTTATATGCGGAGTATGAGAAATTAAAGGAGAAACTTCAAAAAGAAGGTATTTTTGATGAGGCGCATAAGAGAAAGTTGCCGTTGTTGCCGAAGTCGGTGGCGGTAGTTACTTCGGAGACGGGGGCGGTTATTCGGGATATTTTGAATGTTTCTTTACGTCGCTTTCCAAAAGCAAATATTAAACTTTTTCCGAGTGCGGTACAGGGAGAAGGTGCGTATAAGGAGCTGGTTTCTCAGGTCAACTTGATTAATGAACTTAACTGTGCAGATGTGATTATTATCGGACGTGGCGGAGGTTCGTTAGAGGATTTGTGGAACTTTAACAGCGAAGAATTGGCGTATGCGATTTATAACAGCAAGATTCCGGTTGTGTCGGCGGTAGGACATGAAACGGATTTTACCATTTGCGATTTTGCGGCAGATTTAAGGGCACCGACACCGTCGGCTGCGGCAGAACTTGTTTTTCCGGTGTATGATGAATTAATTTATAAAATTATGACCTTGCGGAAAAGAATGGACTTTGATTTGATGAACAAATTAGAGACGAGTAGAAAACGCTTGGAGAGGTTGACAAATTCTTATTATTTTAAGAAACCGTATGAATTAATTAATCAAGAACGATTGAAAGCAGATAATTTGAGTAAATTATTAAATATGAATTTTGAGCAGATTGTAAAAGAAAAGCAAAATCAGCTTTCCGGAATACTTGTGAAATTGGACGCAATGAGCCCTTTAAAGACTTTGATGCGGGGTTACAGTATTGCGACAGCAACGGACGGTAAGGTGATAAAGACAACGGAAGAGATAGCAGTAGGAGATAAATTTAACTTACATTTATCTGATGGTGAGATTTTTGCGATTCGTGAGGAGTAGGAAAAAATGGACAGCATAAATGCTGTCCGCACAGAATAAAGAGACAGAATTATGCGAAATGAACAGAAAAAAGAGGCAGAAGCATTGTAGGGACAGCATTCATGCTGTCCGCAGAAAAGGAGGAATCACAAATGGCTAAGGAAGAAAAGCAATTTGAAGAATATATGACGGAATTGGAGAAAATTGTAACAGAGTTGGAAAATGGCAGTATGTCATTAGATGATAGCATTAAGAACTTTGAAAAAGGAATGGAAGTTTCTAAAAAATGCAGTGAGATTTTGGAGAAGGCGGAGGGGAAGATTACTAAGATGATAAAGGAAAACGGTACTTGTAAAGAAGAATCGTTTGAAGTATAAAGAGTATGGGGGATGCATATGTTAAAAGAGAGAATGCAGGAGTATGCCGAATTGGTGAATAAAGCGCTTGATTCTTACATTATAGTAGAGGAAAAGGCTGAAAAGAAGTTGTTGGAGGCAATGAAGTACAGTTTAGAGGCAGGTGGAAAAAGAATTCGTCCGATGCTTGTTTTAGAAGGCTGTCGATTATTCCGGAAGGATTTTGAAAAAGCGTTGCCGTTTGCTTGTGCTTTAGAAATGGTGCATACTTTTTCTTTGATTCATGACGATCTTCCGGCGATAGATAACGATGATTTACGAAGGGGAAAACCGACGAATCATAAAGTATTTGGAGAGAGTACCGCGATTTTGGCGGGAGACGGATTATTAGACTTTGCTTATACCGTGATTGCGAAGGAACTGCAGAATTTAGAAGATATTGAGCGAAAAATAAAGGCGTTTGAAATTTTTTCAACCTGTACGTTTCAAATGATTCAGGGAGAATTTGTGGATATTTCTTTGGAGGGAAAACAAATCCGTTCGGAGGAATTGTATCACATGCACGATTACAAGACCGCTGCGTTATTGAAGGCAGCTTTGACGATGGGTGCTGTTTTAGGCGGCGCGTCTTCCGAAGAGATTGAACAGTTGGAGGAATATGCGGAGAAAATTGGCTTAGCCTTTCAGATTAAAGACGATATTTTATCCTTTACCGGAGATGAAAAAACGCTTGGAAAACCGATTGGAAATGATAAAGAGCGTGGAAAGAATACGTTTGTAACGGTTTTAGGATTGGAAAAGGCGAAAAAAATATTAGAAGAAACTGTGCAGAATGCACTAAAAATTTTATCGAAGTTTACCGATATAGATACCGTGTTTTTGAAGGAATTGGCAGTATTTATTAAAGAACGAAATTTTTAGTTAAACAAATTACTGAAAATGACTATTAACTTGTAGGGACAGCATTCATGCTGTCCGAATGTTAGCGATAAGTAACATAAGAAAATACAAAGGGGAAAGGATATCTATGTCAGATTATATTTTTTTGATTATTCCGATTTTTGCATGGTTTTCTGTTCAGTTTTTTAAGTTTTTGGCAGATGCGTTTGCACATAAAAGGTTTAATTTTCGCAGAATTGTAGAAACAGGCGGAATGCCGAGTTCACACTCGGCGGTTGTGACTTCGTTAATGACTTCTATCGGTATTACGCAGGGGTTTTCCTCCCCGATATTTGCTGTTTCGTTTGTTTTCGGTATCATTGTGATGTATGATGCTGCGGGAGTAAGAAGAGCGGCCGGAAAACAGGCGGCGATATTGAATGAATTGATGAATTCAAAGCAAGTAACAATCAATCGACAGGAAAAATTAAAAGAATTACTGGGACATACTCCGGTGGAGGTTTTTTGCGGTGCTGTTTATGGAGCTGTTCTTGCTTGCTTGATTCTTATTTAGATTATCGAAATCCTGTAGGGCACAATTTGCTGTCTCCGGTTACAATTCAGACTTAAAATTATAAAAATGGCACAAACTCTGTAGGGACAGCATTTATGCTGTCCACAGAAAAGGCAGAAAGAAGGACAGCATGAATGCTGTCCGTACAATGGTTGTAGCATCATTGTAGAAGATATGGTCTGATCTGTAACTGTGCCCGAGGAATAGGCTGACGTTAGAACTGAGAGACAATAAAAAAGAAAGGAAGAGTGTATGAGGAGTGTATTGGAATCTGTAATGTCTTAATTTAAAATAAATTAAGACGGAGGGATTAAATTGAGAATAAAGGAATATGGATTTAAGGGCGACCTATCTAAGTATGAAAACAGTGGAAAAGAAGTTGCGCGGATTATTGCAACGTATAGAGATAAGTACGAGATTGTATGTAACAGAGGATTCGGATTGGCAAGCATTAAAAGAGGCTGTTTTTATGATAATCCGAATTCGGTTTATCCGACGACAGGGGATTTTGTGCTGATTGAATGGAATGAGACCGGAGATAGTATGATTACGGAAACGTTAAAGAGGACAAGTTCCTTTTCAAGAGTTGCGACTTCCGGTGATAAAAACCGTGAAATTCACAAACAGCATGAACAGCTTGTTGCGGCTAATTTTGATTATATCTTTATTATGCAATCATTAAACAATAACTTTAATTTGCGTCGATTAGAAAGATATTTAACGCTGTCTTGGGAGTCGGGTGCGATTCCGGTGGTGATTCTTACCAAAAGCGATTTGGTAGAAAATGCTACGGAATATGTCAGAGAAGTTGAAAAAATTGCTATCGGTGTAGATGTTTATGCCATTAGTTGTAAGACGAGAGAGGGACTTGAAGATATTGAAAAATATTTTCAAAAAGGAAATACATTTGTCTTTTTGGGATCTTCCGGAGTTGGAAAATCTACTCTTGTAAACACCTTATATGGAAAAGACGTAATGAAAACATCCGAAATACGGGAGGAAGACTCAAGAGGACGGCATACGACGACTTCAAGAAATTTAATCATGTTGCCGAATGGTGGGATGATTATTGATACGCCGGGAATGCGAGAACTCGGAATGTGGGATGTCTCGCAGGGATTAGATAAGACGTTTGGCGATGTAGAACAATATTTGGGAAAATGTAAATTTACAAATTGTACGCATACAAACGAGCCCGGGTGTAGAATTTTGGAAGCGATCGAAGCCGGCGAGTTATCGGAAGAACGATTTCGCTCTTATATAAAATTGCAGAATGAAGCTAAGTATAATAACGATAGCGAAAGCTACTTAAAAGAGAAGCGAGAAAAGTTTAAAAAGATTGCAAAATATAATAGAGGAAAGTAAGGGAAAAAGGGGCACTAAACTTCGTTTTAGTGTCTTTTTTTGGTGGTGCGCTTATGATAACTATCGTTTCTACTAATGTTATAGTTTAGTCTTCAAATTTTAACAAATAATCGTAGGGGGCGGCGTCCTCGACGTCCCGTTTTGCAGTGTTTCAAATTTTTACATTGTTGGATTTGTTGCAGTTTTAAGGAAGAGTATAGGAAAACATTCAGATAATTTTTAGTTTCGGGACGTCGAGGACGCCGTCCCCTACGATAGATTTTAAATATTGTATTTGCATAATTAGTGTGATATAAT
>JAGBIO010000022.1 GCA_017934955.1 Clostridia bacterium | reverse complement strand
TATTACTATTATCAACCAAAGAAAAAAGTTAGTTGTAAGATACGGTTTCCGAAGAAAAATAACATTGCTACACTTTACTATTTTGTTGATAATACCAGTTTAGATGTCCGGAATCTTACAAAATTAGAAGATTTGCATACCATAAAAACAACTCGCATTAAAGCAAAATCAAGCTGGGTTCGAAAAACATTTAATAAAAAGAATTGGGCTTGTGTATTTGTGAAAAACGGTATTATTCAAAAGAAGGTAAAGGCATCAAAGAAAAAAGTGACAATATTGTAATGAATTCGGTTGTTTAAGGAGACCGATATAACAAAAAGAACTATTTCATTTGTGCTGCTTGGGAATATTCTCAAGCAGCATAATTAATAGAAATATTTTTGTCGTCTATCCTTAAACTGTTGTTGTCTGTCAAAAAATGGTGAATTTATAGAAAAAGTATGTTATACTGGAAAAAAGCGAAAGCGAGGAAAAATTTATGAAAAAAACGATTCTATTTACGCTATTATTAATTCTATTTTTACTGCCAGCGAACTTCTCTCAAGCAGCAGAATTAACAGAGATCAATGAACAAAATTTTCCATCACAAGCATTGCGTGATTTTGCAGGAAAAATTGATCAGAATGGAGATGGAAAACTGAGTCTGGAAGAGCGTAATTGTGTTACGGAAGTGTCTGTCATGTGTGGAGAGTTAGATGAAACTCTTATTCAAAAACAAGAGTATTCTTTTGCGGCAATCATATCGACAGTTAATAACAAAGATGTAAATGCAGGAGAACACATGAAGGAAGGTCAGAAGCTGTCCTTAAAGGGAATAGAGTATTTCGGACAATTGAAAATTTTAGGATACCGCTATACGCAAGGCTCCTTATTGAAAAATAAGAACCTAACGGATTTGTTTATTGGAGACGACAAACAGGTAGACACACATGCTCCAAAGAGGACTGATGAGGCATTCGCATTTGGAAAAGAAGAATGGAAACAATTTAAAGAACGAATGCCGCTTCCGCAAATCAAGAACTTGTGTTTTGGCTGTGGATATCATTTTGATACGCTTTCATTGAAAGAAGCAGTCAATTTGGAAAAATTACAGTTCGGCTGTCCGGATAAAGAAACTGTTTTTTGCGAACCTTTTCAGATTACTGAGATTAAAAAACTGGATCTTAGCGCAAATAAAAATTTGAAAAGCCTTGTTTTACGAGATACAGAGACGAAAGTCCTGGATCTGCGGAAAAATAAAAAATTAGAAAAATTGATCATAAGCGGAAAATATAAACGCCAGGATTATTTGACACCAATAAAAGATATCCATAAGAAGCGAAAATTAACAAGTTCTGACGTTAAAAAACTGCAGGAAGATTACCGAAAGCGTAAGGTAGGCAAGAAATATGTAATGTATGAGGGAGATATTTTGAGTGACAAGAAAAATCCGCTTGTAGAGGTAACGTATGCAACAAAAAAGAGTTTGGATATTAAGAAAATTAAAGTGGCAAAAGACAATAAAATTCGCCATTTGGAATTTACAGTGTCGAAAAAAGTTCCGGATCTGTCTGATTTTCAGTCATTGAAATATTTGCAGGTAAAAGGTGGAGAAAAAATACGAATCAGTAAAAAAACGTATGAACGTTATCTAAAGAAAAAGTTATCCTTTTATGTGAGAGGAAGTCGAACAAAATTTCAAAACATAAAAGTGGTTAGAAACAAAGTCTCTGTTCAGGCACCACTTTTGAGAGACAGGAGCTGGCTTTATAATCCACTTGCTTGGGATCAGGCGGATCCATTCCGAATGATGAATTAAAGTGATTGTCCCAGTGTTTTGAAAGGAACGGTAAGAGATTTGAAATTAAAAGGAACCAATGTGTATGGACGGCTGTACGTCGGCGGAATTGCCGGAAATCTTTTGTATGGAAAGATTGAGAATTGTAAGGTGTCCGGAACCGTAAAGGGTTACCATTATATCAATAAAATTGGTGCGTATTTTTGGGATGATGTAGAAGAATTTTAAAAGGAGGAAATTCACATTTACCAAGTGATTGCATAAAATACAAGTAACAAAACGATTTTGGTGAATGCGTTGAATACAACAACACCCCGTCCGGAGCTTTTTGCTTCGGTCACTTCTTCGGATACCGAAGGCTTATTGGATGTCAATGTTACTTCAGAAGTGAATAACCGCCCGATTGACGGTGCGAAGGTTCAGATAACGAGAGACAGTGATCCGGAACAGATCATTGAACAGACTACGACAAATTCCCTCGGGCAGATTCCTGAGCTGACACTTCCGGCACCGCCTGTAGATTACAGCATGGAGCCCGGAGCGAATAAACCATATGCCGAATATACGATTACGATCACAGCCCCGGGATTTGAACCGTTTCGCGTCAGCGGTGCCGAGATTTTTTCCGGGGAAACAGCGATTCAGAATGCTTCGCTTCTTCCCACTTCGCCGACAATCAGCGGTGACACGGAACTTTATGTTATCCCGGATCATACACTTTGGGGAGATTATCCGCCAAAGATTGCGGAAAATGAGATTAAATCCATTGATGAGACCGGCGAGATCGTACTGAGCCGGGTGGTTATTCCCGAATACATCGTTGTTCATAATGGTCCGCCAAGCGACCGATCCGCGAAAGATTATTATGTTCCATACCGCGATTACATTAAAAATGTAGCGAGCAGTGAGATTTATTCGACTTGGCCGGAAGCGACATTGCAGGCGAATATTCTTGCAATCCAGTCATTTACGTTGAACCGTGTTTTTACAGAGTGGTATCGCAATAAAGGATATGACTTTACAATTACAAGTTCGACCGCTTACGATCATAAATGGATTCCGAACCGCAATGTGTTCGAAAGCATTTCGAATGTGGTGGATGAGATCTTTAGTAATTATCTTTCCCGTCCGGGTGTATTGCAGCCGATTTTGACGCAGTATTGTGATGGAAAAAATGTTACCTGTCCGAACTGGATGAGCCAGTGGGGCAGTAAATCTCTGGGAGACCGTGGGTATACGGCGATTGAGATTCTTCGGAATTATTATGGAAGTTCCATGTATATCAATGCGACCGATGTGATCTCGGGTATTCCGTCTTCGTATCCGGGTTCGCCGCTTCGTGTCGGAGATTCCGGCGATAAGGTGCGTCAGATGCAGGCACAGCTCAATGTCATCTCGGATGCGTACCCGCTTATTCCTAAAATTGCGGAGGATGGAATCTTTGGTCCGGCGACTGAAGAGGCTGTCAAAACCTTCCAGCAGATTTTTAAATTAACACCGGATGGAATCGTTGGTTTCCGGACCTGGTATAAAATTTCAGAAATTTATGTCGGTGTGAGCCGAATTGCGGAGGGCGTGGCTAGATAGCTGCGCCTTTTTCGTTTGGATCACCTCACCGGTTGATAACTATACTTTTTTGGATTCCAGTTCTCTTAGCAGATGAATTTTTAAATCGGTTATATGCTGTCGGAAATAATTCTTATTGGAAGCTTCAAAATTAAGAATTCGGTTCAACTTATAGTGCAGTGATTGTAATAAATGGGGATTTTTTATTATGTGAAGTTTGTTGTCGGAACCAAGATGTTCTTCTGAAATATATTTATCTGTTATGGGAATCGCATCTGAAATAAAAAATATTGATTTATTTGTAGTTCTTCCTATATGGTAATAGCAGCATCTCAGATCTCTGGTGGGTTTATTCATAAAAGATTTAATTCGTTCCATGGCTTTATCATCTCTATGATTGACTTTCCCAACAGGGATTGCCCAATATAAATCAGGGTGTTCCGTTGATTGCATTAAGCAAACGATGGGGCGTTTCTTTTGATCGTTCCATTCGCCACCTAGATTTCGGATTAGTTGTTTGAAATCTTCGGTAATATAGTACATTCCGTTTTTAATCATATCTCTCCTTTATGTAAAAGAGCCAATGTAAAACATTAGCTCTTATAACAATGTTTCTTTGTCGCACATTGTGAAGCGTGTTTGAATAAGCAATGTTTGAGCACACATTGCGAAGTGCCTTTGCATAAACAATGTTTCTTTGTCGCACATTGTGAAGCGTGTTTGTCACAGAAATCTTTTTGATTTCTTAGTCATATTATACACAATTACAAAGAAAAAGCAATTGTGAATCATTAACAAAAATATTTGTAAGGGTTTGTATGGTTTTACATTTTAAACAAGAGGTTAGCGTAAAAAAACTTTCGGAAAAATAAATATTGAAAAAGGCAGTTCCTTTGTATAAAGTTTTAAGTGACGAAACAAAAAACGCAAAGGAGAACTGCCTTATGTATAACAGTATAATCGATTTTATCGAAAATGACACTACCAAAATTAAAAAAATTTTAGAAAAATATCTTTTTGC
>JAGBIO010000021.1 GCA_017934955.1 Clostridia bacterium | reverse complement strand
TGATTTACCGTATCGCCAACCTTCACTAAAAGTTTTGACGCATGACCATACAACGTCGTAATTCCGTTACCATGGTCAATAATAATCATATTTCCGTAAGCGGTATTCCAACCCGCTTTAATAACCTCACCAGACGCAGCCGCATAAACACTGCTGCCCAATGTTGCTCTTATATCAATACCTGTATGCGTTCCCGCCTTCTTCGTAATCGGATGAATTCGCGGACCGTATTTACAAGTAATTACCTTCGAATAAGCCGCCGGCCAAATAAAAGCCTCATTCTTCGAAACAACCGTACTCGTACCGCTTAACTTTCTCAATTCCCGTTCAATCGCTTCAGACTCTTCCTTCTCACGATCCAACTGTTTCTGAAGTTCCGCTACATCCTTCTCCAAAAGCTTCACACGAGAATCCTTCGAACTTCTCGACGTCGCCAATTTATCCCGATTCGCAACCTCCTGCTTCTTCGCCGCCTCCACAACAACTTTATCACTCTCTAACGCTTTTTTTTCTTCCTCAATCTGTATCTTCAAATCCGCCAATTCCGCAAACAAATCTTGATCCGCTTTCGCCATACGCTCTACCAATTCACACCGCTTCACAAAATCCGTAATACTCTCAGAATTCAATAAAATCTTAAAATATCCCGTATCTCCGCTCTCATACATCGCACGAACACGCTTCTGCAGAAGAATTTCCTCCTCTTTCTGCTTCTGCTCCGCCTCTTCTATCTTCTGCTCTTTCTCCTTAATTTGTCCGTTCAACGAATTAATCTGCGCCTGAATATCATCCAACTCTTTCTGCGCATTATTCATCTCCACATCCAATTCCTCAATTTCATCCAGCAACGACTTTTTCTGCTTATTTACCTGATTAATCTCCTTCGTCATCGCCTGAATCGACTGCTGGTTCGCATTCAACTGATTCTGCAATTCATCCGCCGTCGCTGCAAACGCCAACGTCGAACATCCCAAAATCGAAATCACCGAAAGAACTGAAACTGTCTTTTTCATCCGTATCCCTCCCAAACTATCCTTTGTAAATTCATCACATTTATCGCCTTATGTTGCAATCTATATACGAACACAATTTATTGTGTCCATGCAGCGGTTCCGCAGTCATTGTGCATAAATCGTTCACGCCTTTATTGTACGGACAGCATTCATGCTGTCCGCTACACTCTCAAATATCTCTTAATCGAAATCATACATGCCACACAACTAATCCCCACTCCAAGAATAAGATTAGTATATAAAATTCTGTTACTTAAATCAACAAATTGAAAGGTAATTGCAGAAGAATTCACAAAATTCTGAATCGAAGTATATACAGCATCTGTCGCAAGCCACGCAATCAAGCCACCGCAAACGCCCACAATCACGCCCTCAATCAAAAACGGCGTCTTCACGAACGCATCCGTTGCCCCGATATACTTCATAATATTAATCTCTTTTCTTCTCGCATGAAGAACCAATTTAATGGTATTCGATACCACCAACAAAGAAACCGCAATCAACAAAACGAAAATAATCAAAACAACCAACTTAACGCCCTCTGAAATCTGCTGAATCGTCGCAAACGCCTCTTGATCAAACTTTACATCACGAATACCGGCAATTTTCTCAATCTCCGCCTTAACAGTCTCCGCTTGATTCAAATCCGTCACATACACCGAATAAGACCCGGTAAAAATATCGTCATCTTCCCATCCAATCGACAAATCGATCGTGTCATCGGTAAAATACTTCTCACGAGCGTTTTTAATCGCCTCTTCCTTTGACTCGTATGTAATGTTCTCTACACCCGAAATCGCACTTAACTTCGTCTTCACGCCCGAAATCGTCGCATCATCAAGTCCCTCATCCAAATACGCAATCAAAGCCTGATCATTCTGCATCATCTCTACAAAAGACTTCACATTCTCCCCGATAATCGTAAAAATTCCAAGCGTAATCATCGAAGTCATTACAATCAAAACCGACGCAATAAACATAATTTTATTCTTCCAAACATTCGAAAAACCCTGTCGAACCAAATATAGTAAAGTTGTCACCGCAAAACCTCCAATTAATAGGCACCATGACGCTGATCCCTTAAAATTTTACCCTTCTCAAGCTCCACAACACGCTTCTTCATCGCATCCACAATATCCTTCGCATGCGTCGCCACCACAACCGTCGTACCACGAAGATTAATCTCATTTAAAACACGCATAATCTCCCAAGCATTCTCCGGATCCAAATTTCCCGTAGGCTCATCCGCAATCAAAACCGAAGGATTATTCGCAAGCGCTCTCGCCATCGCCACTCTCTGCTGCTCACCGCCCGATAACTCGTGAGGATAATTATTCGACTTCGAACTAAGCCCCACCAAACTAAGTAACATCGGAACCTGACGCCGAATTAAACGCGCCGGCTTCCGGACGATACGCATTGCAAACGCCACATTCTCATAAACCGTCTTATCCGGAAGAAGCCTAAAATCCTGAAACACAATTCCCACACTTCTCCGTAAAAAAGGCACATATCGATCCTTCATGCAATGCACCTTATAATTATTCAGAAGAATTGTCCCCGAATCCGCAATCTCCTCCCGAATCATCAACTTCAATAACGTAGACTTACCCGACCCCGAAGGTCCAACCAAAAACACAAATTCCCCTTTATCAATCTTCAAATCTATCCCATTCAGCGCCAAAACACCGCCATCATACCGTTTATGTACGCCGGAAAACTCAATCATCATAAAACACATTCCCCTCTCAGGTTCTTGTCATCCAATATTACTGTATCATAAAAATCAATTTTTTTCTACAAAATCAAAGAAAAAATCAAAAATTCATCACATGTAATTTTTCCCATTTTGCAACGAGCAACATGGTGCTTTCGTTGTTGTATAGGAAAAAGCTTTGTTACAGGTCAGACTATAGCTTTTTATAATGATGCTACAACCATTGTACGGACAGCATTCATGCTGTCCTGCTTTCTGCCTTTTCTGTGGACAGCATAAATGCTGTCCCTACCGTTTTTGTGCCTTCTTTATTTCCACTGAAACTGAATCCCGAAAACTGAATTGAAAATTAAGTTCAAAAAAATCTCGTTTTTAAAATAATTAAGTTCGAAAAAATCTTGTTTTTGAGATTTTTTTGAACTTAACTAAAATAAATTGGAAAAAATTGTTAAAATTATAATAGAAGATGTATCAAGAAAATAAAGATAATGAAAGTTTTACTTTCGTGGAAAAATAAAAAAAGAAAATCATTCCACTTGAAGTAAAATTCGATGATAATACACGTTCTAAAAGTTTATCTGTCTATATCCAAAGCTTTGAAACGGAATAAAATCTATCCCATTATATGCCGTATTTTGTATTTAACTTCGTTACAAGTCAAACGATATCTTTCTGCAATGATTGTACTATCATTGTAGGGGACGGCGTCCCCGACGTCCCGATATATTTGTAACAATT
>JAGBIO010000020.1 GCA_017934955.1 Clostridia bacterium | reverse complement strand
GACTTATCCCTCCCATCTACTTTATATATTCGATATTCGTGTTAAAAATCCTTTAAATATATTCAAAAATATCCCTGTTGAAATTTAGTTCAACAGGGATATTTAAGGTGCTTAGTTCCCGGGGGGTATCTGACCTGTAACTAAAAAATTGCAGAGTTAATTTTCACAATAAGAAAAGTGTTTTGCGTAAGCAAAACACCTGCGCCGAACGCGAGTTGCAGAGCAACTTTCATTTCGCGTGAGTGTGCATCCTCGCGGAGCGTTTTTTGTTGTATAGGCAAAATCTTTGATTTTTCCTATACAACAAAAAATGCTGCCCGAAGGCAGCACTTTTCAACGCTTTCCATGTTTCTTTATCTTACGTCTCTCTTTCTTTCCTTTCTTCTTCCCATGAATCTTCATCGCCGCTTCAGAAATCAGCGCATTCAGATTAGAGACAATACTCCAACGCTGCGCATCTGTAAGCTCTGCAAATTCATCCACGGAATCCACAAGGTCTTTCAACTGAGAAATCCGCGTCAAAGTCTTCTTATAGCCATTTCCGTTCCCATTTTCAGCTACATGCGGTTTCTTCACCGGCGGCTCATCTTCCGACTTCTCGACTTTAGGCGGTGCAACATAAGACTTCGAGAAACTCTTCTTGGAAAGGTGATACACCGTCTCCAAGGTAGGAATCTCAACCCTACGCTCCGGATTTTCAAGCAAATACCTTGCCTTAAAGCCGTCCTGCTGTTCCGCTTCGCCATGAACGAGAAACAACGTGTGTTCCGTCGTAATCTGACGATGCCACTCATTCAGTTCATTCTGATCACAATGTGCCGAAAATGCACTCACCTGCAGCACTTTGGCATGAACCCGATATTCAATTTTGTGAATCTTCACCGAAGTCGCACCTTCCAGAAGCGAACGTCCCAAAGTGCCCTCCGCCTGATAACCGATCAGCAAAACCAGCGAATTACGCTTCGGCAAATTGTTTGCCAGATGATAAAGGATGCGACCTGCGTTGCACATTCCGGCAGAAGAAATAATAATCGTCGGCTCTGTTCTCGCCGAAATTTCCATGGACTCTTCCTTCGTTTCGGAATAATACAAATTGGGGAAGGAAAAAGGATTATTCCCCTTATTTTTCAACATTTTCCGAATCGAAAGTTTAAACTCTTCAGGATTCTGAAGATACACATCGCGAGTCAAGGAAACGCTCAAGAAGGAATCGATATAAATCGGCGTCCTGCGAAGCACTTCCGCACGCCAATCATCGTGTTCCGCCATGTAGCAATACAGCTCATAAACAAACTCTTGCGTACGCCCCGCCGCAAAAGCCGGAACAACCACATTGCCACCCTTCAACAAGGTAGAGGCAATTTCCTCAATCGCCTTCTCGATACTTTCCTCCATAGGTTCATGCAAACGTGCGCCATACGTTGTCTCCATAAAGACATAATCCGCCTGATACTCACGCCTCACACGCCTCTTCAGAATCGGATTATGCGCTCCGACATCTCCCGAGAACAGAAGGATAATCTCCTCTTTTCCATTGTTAAACTTCGCTTCGATACAAGAAGATCCAAGCGAATGACCCGCATTCGTAAACCTAACCGACAGGATATTATCCACCTTAATCCAGCGATTCCGCTCCACAGGAACCATCTGCTTCACCGTTTCCTCGCAGTCTTCCTCGGTATACAACGGTGCAAGCTTTTCCGTCACCTTTTCAAATTCAGCATGCGTACTCACATTTTTGAGCGCAACATCGTAATCATGCTGCTGAATCCTCGCCGAATCTTTTAGAAGTGGCAGTGCCAAATCACGCACCGGTTTCGTACAATAGATCGGTCCTCTGTAACCAAGTTTATACGCAAACGGGTAGCGTCCGATATGATCAATATGACCATGCGTCGCAAAAGCAACTTTGACTTTTTTAACGACTTCAACAATATTCTTGTTGTACTCGCCATGCTTTCTGGCAATCTTGCCCTGCATCATGCCACAATCGAACATATAGGAATTCTCTTCCCCATTCACCGTAGCCGTCACAACAGGACAAGAACCCACGACCATCCTCGCCGCCCCGTAAAAGCGAACCTCAAGCCACTCACAATTTACATTTTTTTCCATAAGCTGTTTTTTCTCCCTTCTATTCACAAGTTAGAAAAGCCATAGATAACAAAAAAGTTTCTATTTCCCATATTAAACCAACCTTAATTATCATACCACATTTAACATAATTTATCAACACGTTTTTTGCCGAAAAAAGCACACTACCGCTCTCGCAATAATGTGCCCTCTCCTATCCATTCAACTCTTTATAAATCTCCCGCTTCGAAACGCCACGATCACTCGCCACAAGTTTTGTCGCTTGCATTCGCTCTTCACCTTTCTCCAAGTAATACTCATAATGCTCCCGAATCGTCATATTCTCCCAAAAATTCTCCGAAGAAATCTCACCTTCAAAACCTTCCACAATCAAAACAAACTCACCCTTCGGTGGATTTTCCTCAAAATACAAAATCGCTGCATCCAAATCCAATCGCAAAACTTCCTCATGAATCTTCGTCAATTCCCTCGCAAACGTAATCTTCCGATTTCCCCAAAACTCCCGCATATCCGCAAGCGTACTCTTTAACTTATGCGGCGCCTCATAAAAAATCATCGTACGTTTCTCATTCCTCAATTCCTCCAAGCGTTCCTTTCGATTTCTCTTATTCATAGGCAAAAATCCTTCAAACGTAAATCTTCCCGTCGAAAGTCCCGAAACAATCAAGCCGTTAATCGCCGCCACACAACCCGGAATCGGAACTACCTTAATTCCCGCCGCAATCGCCAACGCCACAAGCTCCTCCCCCGGATCCGAAATCGCCGGCGTTCCCGCATCCGACACCAAAGCAATATTACTCCCCTCCAAAAGCAAAGAAATAATATAATCCCCCTTCTTCTCCTCATTATGCCGAAAAAAACTCGTCAACGGCTTCGAAATCTCAAAATGATTCAATAACTTAATCGTCTGCCGCGTATCCTCCGCGGCAATCATATCCACTTCCTTCAAAATTCGAATCGCCCGTAACGTCATATCCTCCAAATTTCCAATCGGCGTCGCCACCAAATACAAAATTCCACTCATAACTACACCTCAATCAAACATATTTTCCACCAACGGCGGATTTATTTGTTGAAAACAGTATAGCATAAAATTACGTTACAAGCAAAAAAGCTCTATCTTCCCCAATTTCGTTTTTCTCTCTACGCTATAAAAGCATCATGAAGTAAATTCAAAGTCACATCCGTATCCTCCGCCGCCACCGCAATCGAAATCCGCGTATCCGAACAATCCACCATACTCACATCAATCCGATGCACCAGCAACACCGAAAAAATCTTTGACAAAATCTCCGTCCTGCCATACAAGCCAACACCCACAACCGAAACCTTTGAAACATTCCTCATCGATTCCACATTAAGTAAACGCTCTGCCCAAACCGCTTTCACAGTAAAAGACAATCGCATTTTATGCTTATCATAAAACAAATTATCAATCGACACATTCCGTTCCTTCAACGAATCCAAAAAAGCCCCGATATCCTCTACGCCCGAAACCGTCACCATCTTCACATTACGATCCGCCGTAACACTCGTAATCACCGAATCTTCAAGTCCCGTCGCACAAATCTCGGTTCCCGACTTCTCCTCAAAACTCGACTTTGCCCGCAAACGAATTCGATACTTTTTCGCCAACGAAACCGCTCGATTATTCAAAACCTTCGCACCCATACAAGCCAAATCAATCATATCATCATAACTGATTTTATCTAACTTCTTCGCATTCTTCACAACCCTCGGATCCGCCGTAAACACGCCATCCACATCACTGTAAATCTCACAACGACCCGCTGAAAGTGCCGCCGCCAAAGCAACCGCCGTCGTATCCGAACCTCCCCGTCCAAGCGTAATAAAATCATCCTGCTCATTCTTCGCCTGAAAACCCGCCACAATCACAACCTGCCGTTTTCCAAGCTCCTCTAAAATCCGCTTCGTATCAATCTCCGAAATCCGCGCATCTCCATACTCACCCGAAGCTGAAATCCCCGCCTGAATTCCATTTAACGAAATCGCCGGAACCCCCAACGAATGCAACATCATACTAAGTAACGCCATCGACTGAATCTCCCCCGTAGACAGCAACACATCCAACTCACGCTTCACGATATTCTCCGAAATCGACCTCGCCTTATCAATCAAAAAATCCGTCGTCTTCCCTTGCGCCGAAACAGCCACAACAACATCAAAACCCTCATCATACGTACGCTTAATCTTCTCTGCCACATGTCGCAATCTATCATTATCCGCAACGGAACTTCCTCCATACTTCTGTACAACAATCATGTTTCAATCACCTGAATATAAAGATAATGGTTCAGTAGCACTCTAAGCCTAAACCATTCCATTAACATAATATTGTACAAATCTCAAAAAAGTTCCTATTTCGACGCCAATCTCAAATCCGATCCAAAAAACCGACAAATTTGGAAATTTCCCAAAATCCGTGACACAATCCGCTGATCATAAAAATTCACCAATTCCTTCAAATCGCGATTAGTAGAAATCAAAATCTTCTTCCCCTTCAAAATCCGCGTATTCAAAATATTAAACAACTCCGATCGTCTCGCCTCCGTCACATTCTCCGTTCCCAAATCATCAATAATCAGCAAATCCACCTCAAAAAGCTCCTCATACTGAGACGCATCAAACCGCTCGCTATCCCCCTTCCGATAATCCATAATCAAATCCATCAAAAGACCCGCCGTCTGATACAACACCGTATAACCCGCATCCATAACCGCCTTCGCCACACAATTGCTCAAAAATGTCTTACCAAGCCCCGTTCCGCCGGTAAACATCAAGCTCTTCGTCTCCTTCTCCCCGAAACGTTCCACAAACTTCTCCGCAATCTCCCGAATCATCCGAATATTCTCCCGCGGCGACTTATCGCTGTTATACGCCGGCTTCTTCTCTTCCGAAAACACCGACTCATCAAACGTCAAAAAATTCTCCCTCTCCAAATTAAAAATCTGTGCTTGATTATACGTATAATTAATAACCTTCTGTCGGAAACAATTACAAGGCTTCGCCCCCGTAATACTCCCCACAATGCCCGTATCCTCACAAAGCGAACAAGAAAAAGATGGCTTCAAATAATCCTCCGGAATTCCCATTTTAGCAAAAATCTCCGCCTTCTTCTGTTTCAACCGATCCATCACAGAATTCAGCTCCCGAATAATCTCCTCCCGCTTCGAATCATCATCCACAAAAATCACCGACTTCGTAATCTCAAGACCCTGCTTTTGAATCTCCTCATCAATCTTCGCAAGCTCCGGCTCTCTCTCATAAAGCTCCTTCTTCCGTGCATCAACCTCCGCCAAAGCCTTCGATCTGCTCTCCTCATACTCCCTCTGAATTCTCCTGTAAATATCCTGCATACGCTTCTCCCCTCAAAAACTAATTCGCGTAAAAACGCTCCAAATCATTAAACTCCTTCTGTTCCGGATTCACATACGCATTACTCTGTCCGGACTTATTCTCTCGAATAAACTTATTCTTCTCCTTCACACTATCCAAATAAGAAATAACCTCATCCTTCGTACGAAGCCCCTTCTCCTGCCACGAAGAAATCATCTTATGAATATACTCAAAATTCGGATTCGTCTTCGCTGTCGTCTTCTTCAAAGCAATCTCAATCACATCTAAATCATACCCAAACTCCATCGACCACTTATTAATATACGCCTCTTCATACTCCGTCAGCTTCCGAGAAATTCCCAATTTTTTGCAAATCGTCTTCTTCAACACATTGCACTTCTCGTACTTCTGATAATACAAATCCAAATCACACGTCGTCTTAATCTTCTCATTAAACCACGCTTCCGCCACCGTAAACAAATAATTACGATGCAAAGCATGCTTATCGTAACAATAATTAAACAACGAATACACCACGTCATCCTCAAAGCCAAACTTATCAAAAATCGTCGCAATATCATTAAACCAAGCCGGACTCATAATTCCCTGGAAGAATCGATTATTAATCGCCGTAATCACTTCGCTTCTCCGCTTATTCCGATTCAACTTATCCACAGCATCCTCCGGACTTGTCGATAACTTCGGATGATACAACCGATTAATCTCCTTCTCCTTCAAATCACACAAAAGAATCCCCTTCGGAGAGCTCACCATAATTCCGACCCGATTAAAATACTCAATCGCCGCCTTCACACGATCAATCTGTAATCCCGTCTTCTTCGACAAATCCAACATCGAAATCTCCTTCGAATGCTTCGATAAAAACAAGCAATACAAATAAACCTTCACAAAATCGCCCTCGGCCTCCAATAGATACTCATTAATAAAAATATCCGAAACCGCCGTATCCCCCAACAAAAGCGACGAATTATTCTCAATCTTCATAGCATCCTCCAAACTTTCTGCACACTCCAAAATTATAACCCTATTCTATCATACATTATCACTTTTGCCACTAGCTCTTCAAGTATTTAAAAAAATTTTCATAACGCCAGCTTACAGCTACTATATCTTTTTATAATAATGGTACACTCATTGTAGGGACAGCATTCATGCTGTCCTTCTTTATCATCATAATTCTTTCTACTTACCACTCAATGCTGCTAAACCGCTGAACAGAAGCTTAAGAAAAGTGTTTTGCAAAAGCAAAACACTCTGCGCCGAACGCGAGTTGCGTAGCAACATTCCTTTCGCGTGAGTGTGCTTCCCCGCGGAGCGTTTTTTGTTGTATAGGCAAAATCTTCGATTTTTCCTATACAACAAAAAAGGATGCCAGGCAACGGCATCCTTTTTTTCTGTCCATATAAAATGGTCAAGCTATTTAAAATATCATTCATGCTCATAAATATCTTATTTTCAAACTTTTGTCAAGCAACAGCTTACAAAAATTGTAAGCTATCGATCTTCCTCCAAACTCTCAATCTGATCCTTCCGATTCTCCTGCTTCTTCTTTAAATTCTTCAAATCCTCTTGATTCATACGATCCTTATTATTCTCCATATACCCTTCCGCAAACTCATAACGCGTCTTTATCCCCTTTAACTGATCCTCCTTCGTCTGAACCTCCTTATCTACTCCAACCAACTGATCCTTTAACTCATGAATCTGCTCTTCTCTCACCTTCTGCTTATCTCTTGCCATCTCCTTAAACTCAAGATCCCCTATTTCCGAATACTGCTCCAAATGTCTCTCGGTTCGGGTATGATTTTCCACAATATTAATAAGGTTATCCACCTTTTTCTCTTTTTTCACTTGCTCTCTATCCTTCTCTTTCATTTTCCACCCTCCTAAAACAAGATAGTTTTAGTGTATGTCATTTTCAGAAAATTACTCAATCACATTTTTCATCAACATACAAAAAGTACAAATACACTCCTTGGCATTTGTACTTTTTCCCTAAGCACCCATTTTTTTCAAAATAAACCGAACACACCTTGCAAACACAATCGATACCTCAAAAACACAAATATACTTCAACACAAAATTCAACAAATAATTCCAAAACACATCTCCGGTAATCGGCAACATATCCCAACCCAAGTTATTCTCCAATACCAAAAGCACCAGCGGATGCACCAAATAAATTGTCAACGAATGGTTACTCACATCCTCAATAAAATCCACAAATGGATTCACAAAATGCGAAATATTATCACTAAAATACAACAAAACCATCGAAATCAAAGCCGCATAAGTCATTGGCATAATATAGCTTCGAAACCCAATTTCCGGAAACAACTGACGAACCGTAAAAGCCGCGCCCGTCAAAATCGCCAACAACACCAAACAAACCTTAATCGGTTTCTCAAAATGCAAAAACTCCCGAAAATTACAAGCCACCCAAACACCCATGCCAATCGGAATCATATACGCCAAAATCAAACTCGCCGAATACGGAAAAATTTGATATAAATAATCCCAATAAATCTTCAAATAAATAAACTGAAAAGCCGCTAAAACGCCAAACGTTATCAACATCGAAAAAAGCGGATGAATCTTCCTACGATGCTTTTTATAATACTCCCAAATCACCGGAAAAATCAAATAAAACTGAATCAAAACCGGCATAAAATACAAATGATAACACGACTTTCCCAAAACCAAATAGTTCAATAAAAACTCTCCCGGTGCCGCCACCGGATCCACCAAATTAAAATCAATCGAACGATAATACAACAAATACACAATCGTCCAAAATAAATAAGGCCAAACAACACTTCCCAAACGCTTCGTATAAAACTGCTCGCTATACAAATCCTCCTTACGAATTGTCTGGAACATCAAACCAAACGCACTAATAAACAAAAACAGCGGAACTGCAAAATGACAAACCTTATTCAAAATTCCAAACACCAAATAAACCAAAGAATCCGAAGGATAATTCACAAACGTCGCCGAAAGATGAATCGCAATCACCGCAAGTGCCCCAAAACCACGCAGCAAATCAACCTCCATAATTTTTTCATTCTTCTTCATTCGTACCTATCTCCCGTACAGACACAATTGATTGTATCCATTTTTATTCTCCGGACAGCATAAATGCTGTCCCTACAACCTCTCTACTTCCCCGTACGGACAGCATTCATGCTGTCCATCCTTTCCTCTCTGTACGGACACAATTTATTGTGTCCATTTTTATTCTCCGGACAGCATAAATGCTGTCCCTACAATTTCTCTTTTCCTCTGTACGGACAGCATTCATGCTGTCCATCCTTTCCTCTTCCATGCTGTCCTATTTTTTCATACTAAGCGAAACCTTTCCCTTCTCCAAATCCACTTTAATCACACGCACATCCACAATATCTCCCACAGACACAACCTCCATCGGATTCTTCACAAATTTATCGCTCATCTCAGAGATATGTACCAAACCATCATTCTTAATCCCAATATCCACAAACGCCCCAAAATCGATCACATTACGAACGGTACCCTTTAGCACCATACCCTCTCGCAAGTCATCAATCTTCAGCACATCCGACCGCAAAATCGGCTTCGGCATATCCTCACGCGGATCTCTTCCCGGCTTTTTAAGCTCCGTCAAAATATCCTGCACCGTCGGCACACCAACGCTAAGCTCCTCCGCCATCTTCACCGCATCCATCGCATTCAACTTTCGGAGCACCTCATTCTTATCCGCCGCCCCAAACGACTTCAAATCATATCCCGCTTTCTCCAAGATCTTCTCTGCAACCGCATAAGACTCCGGATGAACCGACGTATTATCAAGAGGATTCTTCGCACCCGGAATCCGTAAAAATCCCGAACACTGCATAAACGCCGCAGGACCAAGCTTCGAAACCTTCAATAACTCCTTACGGCTCTTAAACTTCCCAAACTCGTCCCGATACTTCACAATATTCGCCGCAATCGTCTTCGAAACTCCCGAAACATATTTTAGTAACGAAGGCGTCGCCGTATTCAAATCCACACCGACATGGTTTACCGCATCCTCCACAACACCCGTCAACGTCTCATCCAACTTCTTCTGATTCACATCATGCTGATACTGACCAACCCCAATACTCTTCGGATCAATCTTCACCAACTCCGCCATCGGATCCTGTAACCTTCTCGCAATCGAAATCGCCCCACGAAGCGAAACATTA
This sequence comes from Clostridia bacterium, assembly GCA_017934955.1. Lineage (GTDB taxonomy): Bacteria > Bacillota > Clostridia > TANB77 > RGIG9151 > RGIG9151. The sequence continues at coordinate 8,134 of JAGBIO010000020.1, read as the reverse complement.
ATATCCGGATACTCCTCCGTCGCCAGCTTCGACGCCGAATAAACCGATGCACCCGCCTCACTCACAATCGTATAATAAACCGTCCGACCAATTTCCTTCAACATATCCGCCACAAACTGTTCCGACTCACGAGACGCCGTCCCATTTCCAATCGCAATCATATCCACCTTGTACTTCTCAATCAACGCCTTTAACTCTTTCTTCGCACCACTCACATCATTTTGCGGCATAGTCGGATAAACCGTCGTCGTCGCCAACAATTTTCCCGTATCATCAATCACCGCAATCTTACAACCCGTCCGATACGCCGGATCAAATCCCATCACAACTTTATCCTTTAGCGGCGCCTGTAACAACAAATTCTTCACATTCACTCCAAATACACGAATCGCCTGTCCATCCGCCGACTCCGTCAACTCTCCCCGAATCTCATTCTCAATCGAAGGCGCAATCAATCTCTTATACGAATCCGCAATACAACTCTTCAAATCATCCTTAAAAATGCTTTCTCCGGTAATAATCTCGCTCTCCAAAAAAGCCAACACACGATCGGTATCCAACTCAATCTTCGCCTTCAAAAAGCCCTCTTTCTCCCCACGATTAATCGCCAACACACGATGACTCGGGATCTTATTCACCGGCTCTGAAAACGCATAATACAATTCATACACCGACTTTTCCTCCGGCTTCGTTGCCGTCGCAACAAACATTCCCGTATCATACGTAATCGCACGAATTTTCTTCCGAAACTCCGCATCATCCGAAAATTCCTCCGCCAAAATATCCAAAGCCCCCGCAATCGCCGCATCCTCATTCTCAACGCCCTTTTCCGCATCCACAAACTCCGCCGCAACCGCAAAACGCTCTCCGCTCATCATTTTCTGCGCACGAATCAACACAGCCAAAGGTTCCAAACCCTTCTCCCGCGCAATCGTCGCCCTTGTTCTCTTCTTCTGCTTATACGGACGATACAAATCCTCCAACTCCGTCATCGTCTCCGCCGCCAAAATCGCCGACTTCAACTCCTCCGTCAACTTACCCTGCTCCTCAATCAGCCGAATAACTTCCTCTTTCCGCGTCTCGCGATTTCTAAGATACACCAAACGATCATAAAAATCTCTTAACACCTCATCACTCAACTCCCCCGTCATCTCTTTCCGATAACGAGCAATAAAAGGAATCGTATTCCCCGCATCAATCAACTCAATCGTATTCTTAATCTGAAAATCCTTTAAACTAAACTCAACCTTCAATTGTTCCTCCACGCAACCCATAAAAACCCTCCAAAAATTCAAATTCAACAAGTTCATTATATAATTAAAATTCCCCACAATTCAACATCAAAACCAAAATTCTTTTTGCACACAATTACAGTTCAGACTCAAATTTATAGAAAAGGCTCAAACACAGTAGAAAGTCATTTGTACGGACAGCATTCATGCTGTCCACAGAAAGGCAGAAAAACAGGACAGCATAAATGCTGTCCCTACATCAATTGTGCCATTATTATAAATCTGACCTGTAACTGCACACAACCCTCACCATTCACTCTAATCAATCAACATTTTCTCCATAATCTCCGGATCAAAACAATACGCCAACACATCTTCCTTCGTAATCTTCCCTTGCTTATACAATCCCATAAGCGTTCCATCCATCGTCTGCATTCCATAACGATTACCCGTCTGAATCAAATTATCAATCTGATGCGTCTTCGACTCACGAATCATATTCGCCACACCATGCGTCACCATCATAACCTCAAACGCAGGAACAACCTTATCATTCGCTGAAATCAACTGTTGCGTAATAACCGACTGCAAAACCGAAGAAAGCTGAACTCGAACCTGTTGTTGCTGCGACTCCGGGAAAGAATCCACAATACGATCAATCGTCTTAGACGCCCCCATCGTATGCAGTGTACCAAACACAAGATGCCCTGTTTCCGCCGCCGTAAGTGCCGTTGCAATCGTCTCCTGATCTCTCATCTCCCCAATCATAATAACATCCGGATCCTCACGCAACGCCGCTCTTAACGCATTCGCAAACGTCTTAGAATCAATCCCGATTTCTCTCTGATTCACAATTCCCGTTTTATGCTTATGCAAATACTCAATCGGATCCTCCAACGTAATAATATGACAATTTCGCTCCTCATTAATCTTATTAATCAACGCCGCCAACGTCGTAGACTTTCCCGCACCGGTAGGTCCCGTCACCAAAACCAATCCACGCGTCTTATATGCTAACTTCACAACCGAATCCGGAAGCCCCAAAAAACCAATATCCGGAATCTCCATCGGAATCAAACGAATCGCAATCGCAATCGAACCTCTTTGTTTATATACATTCACACGAAATCTTCCGAAATTCTCAAACGCAAAAGAAAAGTCAATTTCACCTCTCTCCTCAAAAGCCGCCCGATAATCCGCAATCTTAAAAATTTCCTCCGCAAAACCGGCAGATTCTTCCGGCGTCAATTTATCCTTTCCCACACGAAGCAACTCCCCGTTGCACCGAATAATCGGCGGAGTACCCGGAGTTATATGAATATCCGAAGCCCCATTCTCCACTGCAACTGAAATAAGCTGTTTTAAATCCATGTTCCTTCACTCCCCATAAAATTTTTATTCCTCCACATACGCAATACGAATCAACTCATCCACCGTCGTTGTACCATTCGCCACCAACCGACTGCAAGAACGCCATAGCGTAGACATTCCCTCACGCATCGCAACAAACTTAATCTCATCCGCCGTCGCCTTATCCATAATCAGCTGTCTGACATTCGGCGTAATCGGTAAAATCTCATACACACCGATTCGACCGGAATACCCCGTATTGTTGCAAGCCGCACAGCCAACCGGCTTATAAAAATGCACATCACTCTTATCAAACAAATCCAAACTCTCATATTCTCGATCCGTCGGCTCATACTCCACTTTACACTTCGGGCAAAGCCTCTTCACCAACCGCTGCGCTATAATTCCCTTTAATGACGTCGCCAACAAAAACGGCTCCATTCCCATATCAATGAGTCTTCCAATAGAACTTGCCGAATCATTGGTATGAAGGGTACTAAGCACAATATGACCCGTTAATGCCGCTTGAATCGCAATTTCCGCCGTCTCGGTATCACGAATTTCTCCCACCATGATAATATCCGGATCCTGTCTTAAGAAAGTTCTCAAAACATTAACGAAATCAATGCCCGCCTTATGATTCACCTGAACCTGATTAACCCCCTGAATCGTCGCTTCCACCGGGTCCTCAACCGTAACAATATTTACTTCTTCTTTATTAAACTCTCTTAACGTCGCATACAACGTCGTCGATTTACCGCTACCGGTAGGTCCCGTAACCAAAATAATACCATTCGGATTCTTCAAAATCTCATCATACGCCCGCCGATCCTCCGGGAAAAATCCTAAATTATCCAACGACTTCGAAAAACCGGTCTTATCCGTGATTCTCATAACCATTTTTTCCCCGAACGCCGTCGGCATACTCGAAATACGCAAATCATATTCCGAGCCGTCCAACTTAAAATTCGCCCTTCCGTCCTGCGGACGACGACGTTCCGCAATATTCATCGAACCAAGAATTTTCACCCTCGTATTAAGTGGTTGTAAAATCGACATATCCAATCGCGTAACCTCTTTTAACGAACCATCTATTCGATAACGCAATCGCGCCATTTTCTCGTAAGGCTCTATATGAATATCCGACGCCCTCGCACGAATCGCCTGCTCAATAATCGAATTCAGCATCTTCGCAATCGGCGAATTATCCGACATACTTTCATCCCGTTCACTCTCGGTAGGTTTATCCTCAATTTTATTCTCTCGCTTAAACTCTTCCGCCGCATCCGAAACCAACTGTTTTCCGAAATATCGGTTAATAATATCCATGATATTCTTCTCGGACGCTAAAACAGCCGTCACACGCATATTGCTGTACAACATAATATCATCAATTGCAATAATATTGGTAGGATCCAACATAGCAACTTTCAATTTTCCCTCTTCAAAATCAATCGGAACCGCCATATGTTTTAAAGCCAAAGTCTGCGTAATCTTATTCACCGCATCGGTATTAACGGAATAATTCTCCAAATCAACAAAACGGCATCCTAATTTCTGCGATAAAGTCGCATACAAATCATTCTCCGTCACAAAGCCCTTTTCAATCAAAATCTGTCCCAACTTCTGACCGGTCGTTCGCTGAACCTCCAACGCCTCCAAAAGCTGATCTTGACTAATAAAACCTGCTTCAATCAAAAGCTCCCCGATTTTCTTTCTGCTCCTTGCCATAATTTCCTCCCAATATTTAAAATAAACAACGGTTGTTACCGGTCTGACTTAAAATTATAGAAATAGCATAAATAATGTAGGGACAGCATTTATGCTGTCCGCAGAAAAGGCAGAATGCAGGACAGCATGAATACTGTCTCTACACGACTTTCGTGCGAATTTCCAACTCTATACAAAAGAAAAGACCGATACACCTCTTTAAGTATATCGGTCTTTTTACACGATAATTAATATTTTTTCAAATCATTTTATCATTCTTTAATTCATTAATCGAAATGACCCCCACAGAATTCACCAAATGCGTATGCCTGCTCATAATCTCCTTCATATCCTTTTTATGTGCAAAAATATCATAACACTCCACGCTTATTTTACAACTTGCACTCCAATCTTCCTCCGGTTCAATCGCAATTACCACCTCGTTCTTATCAAAATGTCTTCTCCCCTTCGGAAGAAACTCCACCTTCTTCAAAGTTTTCAACATATCTACAGAAGCGATATGACTCCAGCGCAAGAAAAGTTGCTCAGAATCATAATCCGAAAGCACAATCACCTTCTCATACGGCGGCAATTTCGAAACAAACTCATTCAGCAAAATAATTAAATGATTAACACTTACAAAAAATAGACACATATTATGAGGCATACCATTTCCCATCCTTTTCTCTTTAGTAGTCCAAAAATCCCTCTATCTTCTGTTGCGAATCACGTCCAACACAAATACAATACTATCAAACACGAAAGATTTCAAGAAAAATCCAACGCTTTTTTCATCCTAAATCAGACAAATTCTCCTTTCTTATGTTACTGCTACACACCAAAATCCCCTCTTTATATAAAAGTTCAACTTCCTTCACAAAAAAATCGTACTTTTCGCCAAAAAATTTCATCAACGCAATATTCCCCGCGCCATTTTTCCCAAAAGTCGAATTACTTCCCATCACAACCGCCTTCATCGACAGTTTCTTCAACAAAATCTCTTTCACAAACTCCTCCGGCGAAATCTGTGAAAACTTCTCATCAAAACGCTCATACACCACCACATCAACGCCCAACTTCTCCAACATCGCATTCTTCTGCCGAATACTCATCAACTGCCGCAACTCCACGCCACTCAAAAACGCCCTCGGATTTTTATCAAAGGTATAAACCACGCTCTTCAAGCCACGCTTCCTCGCCAAATCGATCAACTCATGAAGCAGCCTCAAATGCCCCTCATGTAACCCATCAAACTTTCCAAAAGCAACCGCACAATTCTCCTTTACACAAAAATCCGGTCCATAAAAAATTTCCACAACTCTTCACCTCCCCCAAAATTTCCTCTTTTCCTCCGTACGGACAGCATTCATGCTGTCCTAAAAAGCACAAGCTAAATATTTAATTTATCTTTCCCTCCGTACGGACACAATTTATTGTGTCCACCTTAATCATACCGCTCTCCTTCCCGTACGGACACAATTTATTGTGTCCTAATCCTAAGCAAACAGCTTCGGTAAAATTCCATCATTCTCAAAGCCATCTCCCGAATATCGCGACTCAAACGTCACAAACTTCTCTCCCGTCCGTTGCAACAAACCACGCATCAAAATCGCCATATTCTCCCGCTGATTTTGCTCCTCAATCTCCTCGGAATAAATCTCTCCATCTCGCCAAGTCTTCGTCAAAACAAACGGATTACTAATCTCACGCGCACAACGCGGTAACCAATGATCACTGGAAAATCCAATCAAAATAATTACCTTCGCAGATAACGAATTCGACAAATACGACATCGGCGTCGCCAACACAATTCCCGTCTCTTCCCCACGTTCCTCCAACTCAAAAATACTCTCCGCCGACTTCACATTATTCCGAATCATCTTCAAAAAGCCACGATTCACATCCACCGAATGAAACTTCGAAACCGTCTTCTTAAAATTATACGCACTGTCAATCAACCGCTTAATATCGATAATATCCTGCTCCGACGCACCATACGTCAACAAAATCTCGGTAAACACTTTCTGAAAAAACAAATCTATCTCCATCGGAACTCCCGCCCGATACTCATTAATCCAATTCCGAATAAAATTATACTTCTTCACATTCTTATAACCAATTCGATGCACAATATCCCATTTCGTCACCTCCGGAAACTCCGCAAACGGATTCTGCGCACACACAATATCCGCCAAAACCGAGCTACGAATCGGATCCACATCCAACACCATCGAAATAAAAGCCCTCACATCATCCTTCGTCGGAACCAAATCCTCCTGCGGATGACACAAATAACCAAGCGTAATCAACGCATACACAAACTTATTATCAATAAAACGATTCTTCCGCGAAATATTATTCAACTTAATGCCACTCTTCAACAAATGCGACTCCAAAACATACTCCGTCACCAAATCCGCATACGTCGAAACCAACGAAATATCCTTTTCGCGATACCCCGACGTCACCAAACCTTTAATATACTCCGCCACATTCGCCAACATATCCGACCGCAAAGTCACCTCCGGCATCCGAATAAATTGAACCTCCGGAGAAACCTTTCCAATCGCTTTCCCCGACTGAATGCCATCAAACAACATATCCGAAAACTCCACCATCGCCTTTTCACAAGTAAACGATTCATTCTCTGCATTCTCCAAAACAAACTTCGGAAATAAAACCTGCTCCGCATACGCCTTATTTCCCCCAAAAAGCCCTCCATAACCGCCATCCGGATTATAAGAAAGAATACAGCCCTTTAAAACATCACTAAGCAAATCAATCAAATCCACCTGCATCGGAACCGCTTCCTCCAAGTTATCCACTAACAGATAATCAAACCGCTTTTTAAGCGACCGCCGATACGTCTCATCCTGCAACAAAACCGTCCGATAAAAATCCACCGCCATTGCGAAATCCATCACACCGCATTCCAAGCACCGCTTCCGATACGCCTCAATAATCTTGTCCGCTTCCTCAAAAACCGCCCTCTTCTCCTCACTCTTCACTTCCAAAGCCGAATACAACCGTTTTCCAATATCCTGATAAGACAAAGCCGCAGCCGCAGCCTTCACAAAATTCGAAGAAATATCAATCGCCAACTTGCTATCCGTCATCACCAAATCATAAAACGCCAAATTTCCGTTTCTCCGTTGCTCAATCAGCATCGACAACAAAAACTGCGACGACTCAAACGTCAAAAACACCGGCTCCACCGAAAACGACTTAATCTCCGGAACATTCTTCAACAAAATCGGATAAAACTTCGAAATCTCCTCCTGCACAAAACCAAAAAAGGACGTACGCAAAATACGCCCCGAAACCCCTAAAGAATTTTCCCTTCTCCAATTAAGCGACTGATTCCGATTCATCAACAAAACCAAAATCCTCTCACTCGGAACCCTCTCATCCCGAATTAACCGTTCATATTCTTTCATCAAAAAAGAAGTCTTCCCCGTCCCGGTACCACCGCAAATAATCTTTTTCATACAATCCTCATCCACCATTCCACGGACAGCATAAATGCTGTCCCTACATCAACTTTTCCTCTCTCTTCCCGTCGTACGGACAGCATTCATGCTGTCCTAATCCTTCCTCTCTCTCCCCGTCGTACGGACAGCATTCATGCTGTCCTAATCCTTCCTCTCTCTCCCCGTCGTACGGACACAATTTATTGTGTCCCAATCCTTCCTCTTTCTCCCCGTCGTACGGACACAATTTATTGTGTCCTAATCCTTCCTCTCTCTCCCCGTCGTACGGACAGCATTCATGCTGTCCTAATCCTTCCTCTCTCTCCCCGTCGTACGGACACAATTTATTGTGTCCCAATCCTTCCTCTTTCT
>JAGBIO010000019.1 GCA_017934955.1 Clostridia bacterium | reverse complement strand
TCTTGGAACTGCTCATAATGTAAATTATTGCATCATAAACGCTCGCCATTGAACTTATCGGTTGCCCACTTTTTCAATGGCGTTTTGGTTTCCTTGCTTTGCGGCGTCTTGGTAGAAGCTGAAAGCGAGTTCTTTATTGGTTTCGCACAAAATTCCGTTTTCTAAGTAGTAACCATAGGCGTATTCCGCATTTGCGTGTTTGGCAAGAGCGGCTTTTTTTAGAAAATCGAGGCCGATTTTCTGAGAGGCAGGATCACCTTTTAAGAAGTGACGTGCTAAGCGGTAGGTTGCTTCGATATTTCCGTTCTTATCGGCAGCGCGATACCATAAAAGTGCATTCTGTAGGTCTTCTTTTACGTCAATGGCGTTTTCGAGGGCGTAAGCAAGTTCATATTGGATAATTTCATCGTCTTCTAATGCGAGTAGATATTTATCGTATAAGACAGTTGCATTTTCGATGTTTTGATTGATGATTTCAATAAAGCTGAAGGCTTTTAAATCGAGTTTGATGTTTTGAGTGGCGGGATTGATGGTAATGTAGTCGTTTTTGGAGTTTAATAACATATCTTTTAGGTTATAGAAGTCTACTTCAAACATTTTGTATCCGTCTTGGGTTCTGAAGTCTTGTGGGATTAGTTTGTCTAATGGTTTGATTTCTTTCGATTCGGTAAAGGCGAAGAGGGCATTAGCCGATTGTTTGTCTTTCATGGAGAGTAAAGACACGGCAGTACCTTTTTGAACATTTTCAGGGTCTCCGGAAAAAAGGACAATCAGTTTGGAGTGAAAAATTTCTTTATACATTGTGATTTCTAATTCTTCAAAATCTTCTTTTGATAGGCTTTTTGTTTGTTGTGCAATTCGAAATTTACTCATTGTTTCTGTTAAGTTCATAGTTTTTTTCTCCTTTTGGTAATGAAATTCGGGACGTCGAGGACGCCGTCCCCTACAAATTTTCTTTTCATATTCTACCATTTTTATATTTTGGTAATGAAATTCGGGACGTCGAGGACGCCGTCCCCTACAAATTTTCTTTTCATATTCTACCATTTTTTTATGTTTTATGCTATAGTTATTTACAGAGTTGGGAGGTTTTATGGAATGAAGTGTGAGTTGTGTCCGAGAATGTGTGGCGTGAATCGGGAAGATGTGGTTGGATTTTGCCGGGCGAATAACCGAGTGAAAATTGCACGTGCGGCGCTTCATGCTTGGGAGGAGCCTTGTATTTCGGGGGAAAAGGGTTCGGGAACGGTGTTTTTTTCGGGATGCACGTTAAAATGTGTTTTTTGTCAGAATTATGCGTTGAGTCATGAAAATTCCGGAAAGGAGATTTCGGTAGAACGATTGGCGGAAATTTTTTTGGAACTTCAAGGGCGTGGTGCGCATAATATAAATTTAGTGACACCGACTCACTATGTTTTACAAATTATTGAGGCATTAAAGATTGCGAAGAAAAAAGGCCTTTCGATTCCGGTGGTGTATAACAGCAGCGGTTATGAGAGAGTGGAGACGATTGATTTGCTAAAGGGCTATGTGAATATTTATTTGCCGGATTTTAAGTATTTTTCGAATGAGTTGGCGAAGAATTATTCGGGGGCAAGTCAGTATTTTGAAATTGCAAGTGCTGCGCTAAAAAGAATGTATCAACAGGTTGGAAAGCCGGAGTTTGATGAAAACGGAATGTTAAAGAAGGGGATTGTTGTCCGTCATTTGGTGTTGCCGGGATTTACAGAAGATTCCAAACGGGTAATTCGGTATCTTTATGAGACATATGGAAATAATATCTATCTTAGTATTATGAATCAATACACACCACTTCCGCATGTGGCGAAGTATCCGGAAATTAATCGGAAGGTGACGGAAGAGGAGTATAATGCGGTAGTGGATTTTGCATGCGATTTGGGCGTGGAAAATGCGTTTATTCAGGAAGGAGATACGGCGGAGGAAAGTTTTATTCCGGATTTTGAATCTTTTGATTTTTAATGGCATATAAGAAAAGTTGGTTACATATATTTAAGATGTAAGAAAAAAACAACAATATAACAGAGGGTTAGAAAGAAAAAAGCTACAAGGAAGACTATATATCTGGACGTCGAGGACGCCGTCCCCTACAATGACTGCATAATACTTGTAAGGACACAATTCATTGTGTCCGCGGAACAGGCAGATGCTTAGAATTAGGACACAATAAATTGTGTCCGTACAAATCGCATTCTGACGATATTTTTCGAAAGAGACAAGATTTTAGTCTGACCTGTAACGAAAAAAGAAAAAAAGTCAAAAAAGCACTTGATTATTTTTTGAAAAAATGTTATATTCATTAAGCGATGTTTTTTGGTGCCATGGCCAAGTGGTAAGGCACGAGTCTGCAAAACTCTTATCCCCGGTTCAAATCCGGGTGGCACCTCCAAAAAGACGGGTTTCTTTTGAAATCTGTCTTTTTTTATTGTATTCAGACTATAGATTTGTAATTTTTGAAAAATATTGGCACAAATCGCTTTGTGCCGTTTTTATAAATTTAAGTCTGACCTGTAACAATTTGTCACATATTTTTTACCGGAAGCATATAATGCTAAGAGGGTGAGGTACATATGAGCAAGTTGATTGATTTCCGTCGGAAGGAAGTTATTAATATATGTGATGCGAGAAGGCTTGGCTGTGTTTGTGATGTAGATATTGATTGTTGTAGCGGCACGATTAACGCAATTGTAGTTCCGGGCTGTGCGAATAGCTTTTTTTCTTGTTTTTCAAGACCGCTTGCGGATATTGTGATTCCTTGGGAAAATATTCGAAAAATTGGAGAAGAGGTTATTTTAGTGGAAATATAGGAAAACCCTTATTCTTTTCCCAATATTGACGGATTATGATAAAACATATATAATTTTGTTGGTTATAAATCGTTAATAGGGAGGTATTTGGTGTGGCCGAGAAATATACGATTGCAGTGGATGGTCCTGTGGGGGCAGGAAAGAGTACGTTGGCACGGTTAGTTGCGAAGAAATTGAATATTATTTATGTGGATACAGGGGCGATGTATCGTGCAGTGGGGTTATATGCTATACGAAATGGAGTGGAATTAACCGATCGGACAGGCATTGTTGCGTTGTTGCCTCAGATTGAGTTAGATGTCAAAATTGTTAATAATGAACAGCAAGTTTTTTTGAACGGAGAGGATGTGACCGGTTTGATTCGTACTCCGGAGATTTCGATGGCGGCGTCTGTGGTTAGTAAGATTGCGGAAGTTCGGACAAAGCTTGTGGAGCTTCAAAGAAAACTTGCGGATCGTGTGAGTGTGATTATGGATGGTCGAGATATTGGTACGGTGGTCCTTCCGAATGCGAGTACAAAGATTTATTTAACGGCGTCGCTTGATGTAAGGGCGAAACGTCGTTATAACGAATTGATTACAAAAGGGCAGGATGTGACATTTGAGGATGTGAAAGCGGATATTATGAAACGGGATGATAATGATATGAATCGAGATGTTTCTCCGTTGCGTCCGGCAGAAGACAGTGTGAATTTGGATACCAGCGATATGACGTTGGATGAAGCAGTGGATGCTATCATTCGAATTGCATCGGAAAAGGCTTAACGTTGGAGGGATTTACAAATGATACGAAAAATAATTTGTATGGCAATTGCGATTTTTGGAAGATTTTATTTTAAGATAAATATTGTAAACTACGAGCGTTTTGCGAAATTGAAGTCAGGGTGTATTTTGGCACCAAACCATATTTCGCCTTGGGAGACGATTTTGGTTCCGGCGACGTCGAAACGTCTTATGTATATGATGGCGAAGGAAGAGTTATTCAGTAATGCTTTTTATCGTTGGTTTTGGAAGACGGTAAAGGCTTTTCCGGTAGGAAGAGGGAAGAATGATATCGGAGCGATTAAGACGGCGATAAAACTTCTTAGAAGCGGAAATGCGGTTTGTATGTTCCCTGAGGGAACGCGAAATAAAGAGGGAGAAATGTTACCGTTTAAGACGGGTGTGACGATGATTGCACATTCTGCGAAAGTTCCGGTAATTCCGGTCGGAATCGTGTCTGATTTGAAATTTCGTTCGAAATTTACCATCGTTTACGGGGAGCCGATTTATTTTGATGAATTATATGATAAAAAATTGACGAAGGAAGAGTTAGAGGCAGCGACAGCAAAGATTCAAGATGCTGTGAAAAAGGCGATTGCATCGGTGAATTAGGACACAATAAATTGTGTCCGTACAGAGGTGGTAGAGATGCGTAGGGACACAATAAATTGTGTCCGTACAGATGGAGAAGGGCTAAAATGAGAGAAATTGTAGTGGCGAAGACGGCGGGATTTTGTTTTGGGGTAAAGCGGGCTGTGGATTTGGCACGTGAGGCTGCAGAATGTTCCGAGAATGTGTATTGTGTAGGGAGTATCGTTCATAATAAATATGTGAATCGAGAGTTAGAAGAAAAAGGCATCCGTTTTGTGAAAAGTTTAGAGGAAGTGCCGGATGGTGCAGATGTGATTATAAGGGCGCATGGGGTAACACAGGAGGAGATAAAAGAGTGTGAGAAGAAGCATCTTCGCTTGGTGGATACAACTTGTCCGAATGTGAAGAAGATTCATCGGATTGTGGAGGAATATTCGAAAAAAGGATATCGGATTGTGATTGTGGGAGATAAAAATCATCCGGAAGTGATTGGAATCAGCGGATGGTCGGTTTCTCCTTGTGAGATTGTTTATCAAGAGGAAGAACTTTCGGAAGAGCAGACTTTTGAAAAAATTTGCATTGTTTCGCAGACGACGATGAATTTGGAGAAAAATCAAAAAATTATCGATAAAATCATGAAAAATGCAAAAGACTATATTGTGTTTGATACCGTTTGTCGGGCGACGGAAGAACGGCAGAATGAACTTAGAAAATTGGCGCAAGAGTCGGATTATGCGATTATCATCGGCGATCCGGCGAGTGCAAATTCGAATCGGCTGTATGAAATTTCCAAAGAATACTGCAATTCACAATTTATTGAAAATATTGACGAATTATGCTTGAATTTTTTGGGAACTTCGTGTAAAATATTAGTCATGGCCGGTGCATCTACGCCGGCGAGTTTGATAAATGACGTCGTTTTGCATTTAAAGCAAGATGAATAAACTTTATGAAGGGATGGATATGTTGTGGGTAATGAAGTAATGGATTTTGAAAAAATGTTGGAGGAATCATTAAAAGAGATTCGCTCGGGAAGTATTACAAAAGGAGTCATCGCGAACGTTTCCAACGGAAATATTATTATAGATTTGGGGTTGAAGTATGATGGTATTATGCCGTATTCCGAATATACGGATGAACTTGGCGTAAATCCGGAGGATGAATTAAAACCGGGTCAGGAAATCGAGGCTTATGTTGTTCGTGTAAATGATATGGACGGAACGGTATTGCTTTCCAGAAGAAAAATCGAAGGAATGAAGATGTGGGAAGAAATCGATCAATGGATTGAGGAGAAGAAACCGGTAACGGTAAAAGTTTCAAAAGAGGTTGGTGCAGGTCTTCTTGCGAATAAGAACGGAATTCAAGTATTTATTCCGGCATCTCAATTGGCAGAAAAAAATGTTGATTTGAAAGAATATGTAGGAAGAAGCCTTACAGTTAGATTGTTAGAAGTTAATAAAGAGAGAAGAAGAGTCGTTGCTTCTGAAAGAGTAATCGCAAGAGAAGCGAGAACAGAAAAAGAAAATGCGGTTTGGGCAAACTTAAAAGAAGGACAAGAAATTAAGGGAACCGTTAAGCAAATTGAAAAGTTCGGTGCGTTTATTGACCTTGGCGGAGTAGACGGCTTGGTTCACGTTTCGGAACTTTCTTGGGGAAGAATTAAGTCACCTGCTGACGTATTGAGCGTTGGACAAGTGGTAAATGTATATGTGCTTTCTTTAGACAGAGAAAACAAAAAGATTTCTTTGGGTTACAGAAAGGCTGAAGATAATCCTTGGAACAATATCGAAGAGAAATACAAAGTTGGAGATGTTGTTGAAGTTAAGATTGAAAGATTGGTTCCGTTCGGTGCCTTTGCGCAAATTGAACTTGGTTTGGAAGGGTTGATTCATATTTCTCAAATTTCTCATAAAAGAGTAGGAAATCCTTCAGAAGTATTGAAGGTTGGACAATATGTGAATGCTAAGATTATGGAAATTGATACAGAAAAGAAAAAGATTGAATTGAGCATGAAGGAATTGGAAGAACCTGAAATTGACTTAAAGGCTGATGTTAAGACAGAGCCGGTTAAGGAAGAAAAGGCAGAAGAGGTTAAGGTAGAAGAGTAAGGGAAACATTTAGGCGATTCGTAGCTACCGATGAAAAGGGGATTATGATTCGCCTTTTTTAATGAATACCTATTATAGGAATTTATTGAAATTTTGTAGGGACAGCATTTATGCTGTCCGGGAATCGGCAGAAATGTAAATGGACAGCATGAATGCTGTCCCTACTGATTTAAAAAAGTTTTATTTTTGGAAAGGTGAAATGTTGTATGGGTAAGAGAGAAGATATTAGAAATGTTGCGATTATTGCGCACGTTGACCATGGAAAAACGACGCTTGTGGATGTTATGTTAAAGCAGAGCGGTACTTTTCGTGATAATGAACAGACTTCAGAGAGAATGATGGATTCCAATGATTTGGAGAGAGAAAGAGGAATTACAATTCTTTCGAAGAATACGTCGATTCATTATAAAGATACGAAGATTAATATTGTAGATACACCGGGACATGCAGATTTCGGTGGGGAAGTAGAACGTGTTTTGAAAATGGTGGATGGTGTTTTGTTATTGGTTGATGCATTTGAAGGTCCTATGCCGCAGACAAAGTTTGTTTTGAGTAAGGCGTTAAAGTTGAATTTGAAACCGATTGTGGTAATCAATAAAATAGACAAGCCGAATGCAAGACCGCTTGAAGTGGTAGATCAGGTGTTGGACTTGTTTATTGAGTTAGATGCAAACGACGATCAGTTGGATTTCCCTGTTATTTTCGTGTCAGGGAAAACCGGTGTTGCAAAGACAACTTTGGAGGATTCTTCGGAAGATTTAAAGCCGTTGTTTGATATTATTTTAGAGAAAGTTCCTTGTCCGGACGGAGATATTGACGGTGCTTTGCAGGTTTTGGTATCGAACATTGATTATGATGATTATATCGGAAGAATTGCGGTAGGAAGAATCGAAAGAGGTACTGTAAAGAATGGTCAGAACATTGTTCTTTGTGGCGGAAAAGAAAATGTTACGAAGAATGCGAAAATCGGAAAGCTCTTTACTTTCTCCGGATTGAAGAGAGTGGAAATTGAAGAAGCAAAGATGGGAGACATTGTTGCTTTTTCCGGAATTGCGGATGTAAATATCGGGGATACGGTTTGCGCACCGGAATGTGTTGAGCCGTTACCGTTTGTAAATATCGATGAACCGACGGTTTCGATTACGATTGGGGTAAACAACAGTCCGTTTGCCGGTCGTGAAGGTGAGTTCGTTACATCAAGACATATTCGTGATCGTTTATTCCGCGAGGTTCAGACAAACTTGAGTTTGAAGGTAGAAGAGACCGATGCAGCGGATACTTTTAAGGTTTCCGGTCGTGGAGAACTTCATTTATCGGTTCTTTTGGAGAATATGAGAAGAGAAGGCTTTGAGATGGTGGTTTCTCGTCCGAATGTTATTTATAAAGACATTGACGGTGTGAAATGCGAGCCAATGGAGCATCTTGTCATTGACGTTCCGGAGGAACATATGGGCGTTGTTATGGAGAAATTAGGACTTCGTAAGGCGGAAATGGTGAATATGGCACCGGGTACACAGGGCTATACCAGAATGGAATTCAAGGTTCCGTCAAGAGGTTTGATTGGATATCGTTCTGAGTTTATGACAGATACAAAGGGTACCGGTATTATGAATCATTTATTTGATGGATATGAACCGGTGAAGGGTGAAATCAATTCTCGTTTAAGAGGCGTTTTGGTAGCTTTTGAAGCGGGTGAGGCGACTACATACGGATTGTATAATGCGGAAGAACGTGGTGAGCTTTTTATCGGCGCCGGCGTGGAAGTTTACGAAGGTATGATTGTTGGAATTAATGCGAAGAATGAAGATGTGGTTGTTAATGTTTGTAAGAAGAAGCATCTTACCAATATGAGAGCTTCGGGTTCAGATGAGGCATTAAGATTGTCTCCGCCGAGACAGATAAGCTTAGAGCAAGCATTGGAGTTTATTGCGGAGGATGAGTTGGTGGAGATTACGCCGAAGAATATTCGTTTGAGAAAGAAGATTTTGAATAAGGAACAGAGAATGAAGTTTGAGAATAGAAAGTAATTGGTAAGCGCAAAAATGGGAGAAGGGGCATAAGCGAAAAGGGTATTCCTATGAACAGAGAATACCCTTTTCGCTTATGCCCCTTCTACTATTTCTTGTTACAGTTCAGACTCAATGTCGTTAAGTTAAGAAATGAAATATTAAACTTCAACGAAATAAAAGCAGCAACTTGTAGGGACACAATTTATTGTGTCCGCGGAATGGACAAACGGTAGAATTAGGACACAATAAATTGTGTCCCTACGATGATTGTGCCGTCATTGTAGGGGACGGAAATATTTGTAACAATAGGCTGGCCTGTAACAATTTCTTTGTGTATTTTTCATCAAGTTAGTTGTAATATACACAAAAAGTGTGTATTATTTGAGTGAGAAAATGAGAGGAGAGATTTTGTATGAAAACAGCTTATCCGGTTGTTTTGTCGAAGGGTGAGAAATATATTGTGGCGTTTGTGCCTGATTTTAATATTAATTCGCAGGGGAAGGATTATGCGGAAGTGATTGAGATGGTGCGAGATGCTATTGGGATTATGGGGATTGATATGGAGGATAGTGAGGAAGAGTTACCGATTCCTTCGGATATTATAAAGGTGATTGAAGAGCATAATGAGGATTTGGTTACATTGGTGGATGTGGATTTTGAGGAATATAGAAGGAAAAATGAGTTGAAGACGGTTCGCAGAAATGTTTCTTTGCCTTCTTGGCTGAATGTAGAAGCGGAGCGTGCGGGGATTAATGTGTCGGCGATTTTGCAGATGGCGTTGATGAAGGAGTTGAAGTTGGAAAAGAAATAAGGCTAAAGTTGAAGTTGGATTTTGACGATAGTATAGTTGATGAAAGGAGGAGTACCTAATGAACGAATTACATGAATTAGTTAAATTGGCAGAAAAGAAAGTATATAATTGCGTAATGGAAAATTCTGTAATTTTCGGGGGGGGGTACTCTAAACTATAGCGTAGAGAATAAAATAAAGATAGAAGAAAGTAGCTTGAAGCTGAGAGAGCTTTAGGTTGCTTTCTTTTTATTTTAAATTTTGAGGGGGAGAGAAAATGGAACAGCAAGAATTATTTAATAATAGAATTGATGAAAGGGAGAGAGCCAAGAAAATAGCAAGTTTGAGTAATGACGAAGACAAAATAGCATTATTAAAAAATATAAAAGACGAAGGAGCAAGGGCATTAATAATAGAAAGTTTAAGTAAAGATGAAGATAAGAAGGAGCTGTTGAGGAGCATAACTAATGAATATTGTAGAGTTATAATAATCAATAGCTTAAGTAAAGATGAAGATAAAATACCATTAATGGGAGGCATAAGGAATGAGGAGATAAAATTCTCCATAATATTACATTTAAGTGAAGTTGAAAATAGGATAGCATTGTTAGATAGTATAACGGATGAATTTTACCGAGATATGATAATAAATGTTTCTGGCAATGCAGAGGAAGAGGAGGAGAGATATTTCGCTGATTTTCATATTGCAAGATTAGAGACAGATGAAGAGAAAAAAAGTTTTTTGAAGGATATGACTGATGAGTTTGCTAAAGCAACAATAATAGCAAGTTTAAGTAATGATGAAGATAAGATGGCGTTTTTGAAGGATATGAATTATGGTTTAAATAGAACAAAAATAATAGCAAGTTTAAGCGATGACGAAAAGAAAATTGCATTATTGGAAAGCGTAAAACATTATGCTTATAGAAGTAAAATAATTGAAAGTTTAAGTAATGATGAAAAGAAGATGATATTCTTGAAAGCATTAAAGGATGAGATGAATAGAGAGCAAACAAATGAGAGCTTAAATAGCGAAAGTAGTGAAAAAGAAAAGCAGCAAGATTTAGATATTTCATCAGAAGGAAAGTTGTATGATAGTGAAAATTTAGATATCATTCTGAGCCCTAAACTGAAAGAAAGTGAAGAATTGGATAGAATAGCTGCTTTGGATAGTGACGAGAAGAAAAAAGAATTCCTAAGAAATATAACGGATGAATGGAAAAGAGTGACAATAATCGAGAGTTTAAGTAAGGATGAGGATAAAATAGCATTCCTAAGAAATATAACGGATGGACAGCAAAGAGTGAGAATAATCAATAGTTTAAGTAAAGATGAGGATAAAATAGCATTAATAGAAAGTATAACAGGATCTTTTGCAGACTATCATAAGGCACAAATAATAAGAACTCTAAGTAAAGATGAAGATAAAATAAAATTGATGGAAGATATAAAAGATGATTTAGGTAGAGATCAAATAATAGCAAGTTTGAGTAGTGGTGAAAATAAAAAAGCATTATTAGATAGTGTGCATTTTACATGTTTTAAGGAATTAATAATAGCCAGTTTAGGTAAAGATAAAGAAATGGATGAAAAATCTCACGCAGATTTAGATAATATGTCTAAAGAAGAGTTGGAAAAATTAAATACGAATTTAGATGAGGAAATTGAATCAAATCAAGAAACTTTAGACGGATTAGAAAAAGATAAATTGATTGAAAAAGTAAAAGAGAAAAGAACGATTATAGCACGTCAGAGGGAGCAAATCGCTAAGTTACAAGCGCAAGTGAAAGAGCAACAAACGCAGAGAGAGAGTATCACACATTAGAAAGGAGAAAAAATATGGCAAATGAGTTACCCGAAAAATATGAAGGTGGTTTCTGGTGTAGAGTGAGAAGATTTTTTTCTTCGATGTTTAAGAAAAAGAACGAAAGAAAGGAATTTGTAGAGAGTGGGAAGATAGAGGTTCAAGCGGTAAAGAAAAATGAGTTTGAGGAGATGAAGAAGGAGAGCCATAAAGTACAACTTAAAGAGAATATATTAAGTATGATTGATGACCATCCTCAGTTGATTGACACTTTACCGATACCAAGATTGAAAGAGTTGAGTAAGATGTATGATGGGATTATTGAAGAAAATGATAGGAAGATAAAGAAGTTGGAGAGAGCAGTTGGATAAATGGATGACAGGGGCTGATATGGCTCCTGTTTTGTTTTAAAATAAAAAGTATCGGCGATTTAGATGAAAACTTTATAGGAAGTCTTGACTATTTTTTTGAGAATTAGTATGATGATGTCAATCTGAGGGCGTTTTTGGCTAAAATTTGTGGTTTTACGAGCTTTTTCGTGAGAGGTAAATTTCTTCTTTTTATAGAATATGCAGGATAAAAAGGAGGGATTTTATGATTGGGATTGATTTTATCAATGACAGTAAGACGGTCGTTGTGAAGATTAATGAAGAGATCGATCATCATACTTGTGAGAAGATTAAGAATAAGATTGATTTGGCGATTGAGTTTCGGGGAGCGCGTTTTTTGATTTTCGATTTTGAAGGAGTTAATTTTATGGATAGTTCGGGAATCGGGATGGTGCTGGGAAGGTACTAGCTGATTCAGAAGCGGGGCGGTAATGTGTGTGTGGTGTCATTAAAGCCTACCGTGCGGAAGATTTTTAAGATGTCGGGGATTTTTAAGATTTTAGAGGAATATCCGAGTGTGGATGTGGCATTACAGAAGATGAAAGTGAGGGTATAGGGATGAACGATAATTCAATGAAATTGGAGTTTTTGAGTAAATCGACAAACGAGGGGTTTGCGAGAGTGGCTGTGGCGGCGTTTGTTTCGCAATTGGATCCGACGGTGGAGGAGCTTTCGGAAATTAAGACGGCGGTGTCGGAGGCGGTTACCAATTCAATTGTGCATGCGTATGAGGATCGGCTTGGTGTGATTGCGATTGCGGTTTCGATAAAGGGTGAAACGGTGACGATTCAAATTAAGGATAAGGGAAAAGGGATTGAGAATATTGAGAAGGCGAAGGAACCGTTATTTACGACGAAACCGGATTTGGAGCGTTCGGGAATGGGATTTACGATTATGGAGAGTTTTATGGACAAGCTGACGGTGAAGTCGGTTCCGGGGAAGGGAACGACGGTTACGATGAGTAAGCGAATTAAGAAGAATATTCAGGTTCCGGTACATAAAGAGAGAATTTTAGAGTATCGAAATTGAAAAGGTATCGATTGGGAGATGTTTGTGGAAAATGTAATTAAACTGAGAGAAAAATTTTAAGAGCATTTTTCAATTACGAATGAGAAAGGAATTATTATGAAGTATACCAATGAAGAGTTGATTCGGCAGGCACAAGCGGGTTCGCGGGAGGCTGTGGATCAGATTGTGGAAAACAATGCCGGTTTGGTTTGGAATATTGTGAAAAGATTTTTAAATAGAGGGTATGAGAAAGAGGATTTGTATCAAATCGGGTGTATCGGCTTAATAAAGGCGATACGGAAGTTTGATGTGAGTTATGAGACGCAGTTTTCAACGTATGCCGTTCCTTTGATTATGGGGGAAGTTAAGCGTTTCTTGCGGGATGACGGATTGATTAAGGTGAGTCGTTCTTTAAAGGATATTGCGATGAAGATTCGGCTTGCGACGGAGTTTTATTTTGAGAAAAACGGGGTGGAGCCGACGGTTTCGGAGATTGCGAAGCATCTGAAGGTTTCGGAGGATGATGTTGTGATGGCGCTTGAGATTCAGAAGCCGACAGAGTCGTTAAATGCGGTTGTGAACGAGGGGGATAAGAATCCGGTTTATTTGATTGATCGCGTTTGCGGAAATGATGACGAGCGAGAGAAAGAGTTTGATAAAATGCTGATAAGAGAGTTGATTTCCGAATTGAAACCGAAGGAACAACAGCTGATACAGATGCGGTATTTTAGAGGTGCGACGCAGATGAAGGTGGCGGATATGTTAGGAATTTCACAGGTTCAGGTGTCGCGAATGGAGAAGAAGATTTTGAATGAGATGAAAACGCGGTTGGTGGAATAGAAAAGGACAGCATTTATGCTGTCCTTTTCTATTCTTATAGATGAATTTTAGTGAAAGGAAATACCGGATAGTGCGGTATCGGTATAATAAGAACCTTGATAAACGTCTAAGATTGTAATTTTTATCGAAGTGGTGTTGATTGGCTCTTCTAAGGTAATCGGATAACCTTTTAAGCTTTCATTATAAGTCTGTTTCGGAATTTCTTTTGTGATGATGGTTCCATCAGAAAATTCGATGGAAATACTTTTGAATCTTCCGTTATTGATATACGTTGTACTGTTTTTTAAGTAGCCGTTATAAAGAACGATTTCGGATACTTTTTGGTCGGTTTCGGCGGAGTAGAGAAGATATTCGCCGATTCCGTTTCCGGAAACACCTTCTAACCATGCCGTTTCCATTTTTTCATCCAGTGTAAGGTCAGGCGTGTAGCTGAATTTTCCTTGCGATTTTAAGGAAGAAGAAGCAGATACCCAAGGGAATACCGGCGGTGTGTTTCCTTCTACCGGTGGCTCCGGAGTCGGTTCGACGGGTTCTACGGCGTTATTTTCCGGAGAAGTTTCTTCCGGAGGTACAGGGGCTTGTTGTGATTCTTCCGGCGAGACCGGAGTATTATTTTCTGTTTCAGTTGGATTCTTCTGCATTAGTGCGGCGAAGGATTCCAGTAATTTCGTTTTATCGATATTCGGATTAAAATAAATATAGGAAATTGCACCCGCCAAGAGGATTAAAAAGACCGATATATAAATATGAATACGACTTTTATGTGTTTTTCCCCAAGGCGTTCCGCATTTTTTACAAATTAAGTCAGTTCCGCTCATTTGAGCGCCACAGTTCTTACAGGAAAGCATGTCTTACCTCCATACATGATTTAATCAGAAATAGTATAACCAAATAATCGAAATTTGTCATTAAAAAATACAATTTTTTGATTTTTTCTCAGAATACACTTGCGTACTTGAAAAAACTATGATAAAATAATTGACGTTGACTAATATGGAAAAATAATCTGGAAAAGATAAAGTTTTCTTGAAAGAAGGTGAATTTGATGAAGGAAGGAATCCATCCGAATTACGTTGATGCTGTTGTAAAATGTGCTTGTGGTGAAACTTTTACAACAAAGTCTATTAAACCTGAATTACGTGTTGAAATTTGTTCGAAATGTCATCCTTTCTATACCGGTTCTCAAAAGAATACCGTTGTAGGTGGAAGAAGTGAAAGATTTAAGAAGAAATTTAATATTGTGGATGAAGACTAAAAAATGGCATACGGTTTGCGTATGCTTTTTTAGTCTTGTTAAAAAATGTTACCGGTCAGACTTATTGTTGCCAATATATCGGGACGTCGAGGACGCCGTCCCCTATAATGGCGGTGCAATCGCTGTAGTGACACAATTTATTGTGTCCGCGGAATAGGCAGATTGTAGAATTAGGACACAATAAATTGTGTCCCTACAAACCGCATTTCGACGATATTTTTCGAAAGATACAAGATTTTAGTCTGACCAGTAACTAAAAAATCGGTTCTTATGAGAACCGATTTTTTAAGTTGGTGAACCTAATACCAACGGTTGCAGTTGTTTTCCTTCGAATGCGGCAACAAGGGTGTCAACTACTAAGTCGTGATGGAAGACGAGGGAGTTTGGTTTGGCGAGTGGCGCATCTTGAGAGAAGGGTACGAAGTAATAGTTTTTGGTGTTAAGTAAAAGACCGATATTTTTTGCACTTCCGCCGAACCCGTCGTTTGTGGCGATTCCTAAGACAACGGGATAACCGTTTCGAAGAAGTGATTTTGTTGCCATAGGAACGGTGTCGTCGGTGATGGCATACGCTAATTTTGCGAGCGTATTTCCGGTGCATGGTGCGATTAACATGGCGTCGGCTAATTTCTTTGGCCCTACCGGTTCAGCTTCTACGATGTTTTTAATGCTTGTATTTCCGGTCAATTCTTCGATACTTTTGATAAATTCCGAGCTTTTGTTAAAACGGGTATCGTATCGTTGTACTTTTGAGGATAGAATCGGAATAACTTCCGCACCTTCGGCTTGCAATGCATTTATGATTAATGGAACTTTGGAAAAGGAACAAAAGGATCCTGTGATTCCGAGTCCTATTTTTTTACCTTGTAATTTCATGGTTTGCCTCCTTTCGTTATATAATATGTTAACTACAGGAGAAAAGTGAGGTTGTGCGTTAAGGTAGGACAGCATAAATGCTGTCCGTACAATAGATTGAGAAATATTTAAGGGAAATACATAAATGTAAGGTTGATCTAATGTCATTAAGTTAAGAACCGGACTATTAAACTCTACCGAGATAAAGGCAGAAACTTGTAGGGACACCATTCATGGTGTCCACAGAATAGGCTGAAGAAAATGCATTTGCGAAAAAAGGTAGAATTGCATTCCTGTTATCATGAGAAATATGCGTAGAATTAGGACACAATAAATTGTGTCCCTACACATAATTAGAAATAATAAAAAATACGAGAAGAATGAATTAGATAAATCTTTAACTTATTGACATTATGTCTGAACTATAACAAAAACATAAAACTTCTTTCTTGCGAAGTTTGACTATTTTTGGCAATTGTAGTAAAATATAAAAGGAATTTTGCAGGATAAACGGAGTGAGAAAATTATGATTTTGAATAAAAGGGTACAAGAGGCGTCGGAGAGGGCTTTGCTAAAGGTGAAACCTTATTTTGAGGCGATTGAGGAAAGAGCGGAGTATAATCAGGTTAAGGTGCTTTCGGCTTTTCAGAAATATAAGTTATCGGAAGCGCACTTTTTTGGTACGTCGGGGTATGGATATAATGATTTAGGGCGTGAAGTGATTGAGAAGATTTATGCGGAGATTTTCGGAGTAGAGGATGCTTTGGTACGGTTGCAGTTTGTTTCGGGAACACATGCGCTTTGTGTGGGACTTTTCGGAATTTTGCGGCCGGGGGATTTGGTTCTTTCGATTACGGGGACGCCGTATGATACTTTGAGTGATGTGATTGCGGGAGAGAATATCGGTTCGTTGAAGGATTTTGGAGTTTGTTATGATGAAATTACGTTAAATGATGCGTTTGAAGTGGATTTGGAGAAGGTGATGCATTATTTAGAGAGCAAGAAAGTAAAAATGGTAATGATACAGCGTTCGAAGGGATATGCTTGGAGAAAGTCATTTTCGGCGGAGTATATCAATTCGGTTGTGCGGAAGATTCATGAACGTTTTCCGGAGGTGGTTTGTTTTGTGGATAACTGCTACGGAGAATTGGTGGATAAAGAGGAGCCGTATGAGGCGGATATTATCATTGGTTCGTTGATTAAGAATTTAGGGGGCGGAATTGCTCCGACGGGCGCGTATATTGTGGGTAAAACGAAGTACATAGAGTTGATTGCGAATCGCTTGACTTCGCCGGGCGTTGGAAAGGAGTGCGGAGCGACGCTTGGTTTTAATAAGCAGATTTTGCAAGGATTGTTTATGGCGCCTCATACCGTTGCACAGGCTTTGAAAACGGTTGTGTTTGCGGCGGCGGTGATGGAAGAATTGGGATATGAGGCGGATCCGAAGTCGGATGAGGTTCGGCATGATATTATTCAAGCGATTAAAATCGGAAATCCGGAGGAGTTGATTCGATTCTGTCAAGGGTTGCAAGCGGGTTCGCCGATTGATTCTCATGTGACGCCGTATCCTTGGGATATGCCGGGCTATAAAGATCAGGTGATTATGGCGGCGGGTGCTTTTAATCAAGGGGCGTCGATTGAGTTGAGTGCGGATGCACCGATTAGAGAGCCGTATATTGTTTATTTACAGGGCGGACTTACCTTTGAGAGCGGAAAATACGGAGTATTGAAGGCGATAAATGAGATGGTGAAGGAAGATTAGGACAGCATGAATGCTGTCCGTACAGAATGAGTTTGTGGCATCAGAAAGGAATTAGGACAGCATGAATGCTGTCCGTACGGATGAAAGAGGCAGTGACATTGTAGGGACAGCATTTATGCTGTCCAAAGAAAAGACAGGACAGCATGAATGCTGTCCGTACGGAATGATATGGAGGTGTCTTTTATGGCGAAGAAGATTTTGGTAATTGATGATGAAAAGCCGATTGTGGATTTGATTAGCTTTAATTTGAAGAAAGAGGGACACGAGATTTTAGAGGCATACGATGGAGAAGATGGTTATAACAAAGCGCTTTCCGAAAAGCCGGATTTGATTCTGTTGGATGTGATGCTTCCGAAGATGGATGGGTTTACGGTATGTCGTAAATTGCGTGAGAAGATACAGACACCGATTATTATGATTACGGCAAAGGAAGAAGAAGTGGATAAAGTCTTGGGGCTAGAACTTGGTGCAGATGATTATATGACGAAACCGTTTGGAATTCGCGAATTGATTGCAAGAGTAAAGGCGAATTTGAGAAGAAGCGATATTGAAGTGCAAACTACTGCTGCAACGTCGGATGACGAAGTTCATTATGGCAATTTGACGATAAATTTGACGCGGTATGAAGTGCAAAAAAACGGCAAGGAAGTGGAACTTACGTTAAGAGAGTTCGAATTACTGAAGTTTTTGGCAAAATATGCCGGACAGGTTTTTTCGCGTGAGGCTTTACTGGAAAAGGTTTGGGGCTATGAGTATTACGGTGATATGCGAACGGTAGATGTAACGGTGCGAAGACTTCGTGAGAAGATTGAGGATGATTCCGCCGAACCGAATTATATTATGACAAAGCGTGGCGTAGGATACTACTTTAAAAAATAAAGAATAAAGAAGAAAGAAT
>JAGBIO010000018.1 GCA_017934955.1 Clostridia bacterium | reverse complement strand
GGGTATTTTAAATACGATGGAAGAAGTTCCGGCAGAGAAGATTATTAATGCAATTCCTTTCTACACAAGACTTTGGAAGACTTCCGGCGGTACGGTAAGTTGTGAAACCATCGGAATGGATTTGGCAGAGAACTGGGCAAACACCAGTGGAGTTGAATTATATTGGGATAATGAAACCTGTCAGTATTATGGAGAAATCCAGAAGGACGGCACTTTGTATCAGATTTGGATGGAAGACAGCGAATCTATCCAGGTAAAATTAAGCGTTATGGAGGCGAACAACATCGCCGGCGTCGCAGAGTGGAAGCTGGATTTTGAGAATCCTGTAGTTTGGGATGTCATTGAAGCATACGTAAATTCATAAGAATGTCTAATAAAGATGCACCTCGTTTGTGAAAGACAAACGGGGTGTTTTTTGTGAAAAAGAGAGAAAAGTGCGGATAAGAGCAGGCGTTTTTGCTTGTCGAAAAATGCGATGCTTTTATCTTGTCGAAAAGTGACGAAAAGCGTAAAATTAACTTGTACGGCAGAGTTCTTTTGCCGGAATCTACTACAGAAAGAAACTGTATTCACAGTCAAATCGACCAATTTTTCAAAGAATAAATCACAAATAGGAAGCTAAGAACCGTCATTATTAAATTCGTCAATTTGCACATAGGCATATTTTATACCTACTGTTAGAATTATTTTATCAATCTTGTCTTTTTGGACTTATCTGTAACATATCTTTGTTCTGTTTATGACGGTGTCAAAATACGACGACAATCCGGGGAATCTAAAGAAGTGTATTAAAAGATTTTGTTTGCGACAAAATCGGACAATCAGTATTTTATAACGGAATAGGGAGAGTTGGTTATGGATAGGGGATATGAGAGTTTGACGATTCAGGATGCTTTTATATTGTCAAAGATTATGGCGAATGTTAAAACAGCCAAACGGTTGATGGAGTTACTGACGGGGCAGAAAATTTATAAAATTCAATATGATAAGAATAATATTGTGGAGTGCGTCGCGGGAACGAAAGGAATTTCTGTGGAGTTACATATGGCGGATGCTAAGCAGAGCGTATGGAAGACAGAGTTGTATCTTGTCGCGCGGGATATTTTTAAAGAAGGGCGAGCGGTATATCATTTCCGGGAACGGTGTGATGGAGTGACAAGGTTGGAGTTGCCAGGAGGTATACATCGGATTTTTGTGTGCGCTACGAAAGAATCGACAGAGATAGTAAAAGATGAGGGACTGAAAGCGTTCTTGAATTATATGCTTAATCCGGAGGAAAGAGGAAGTAATTTGGTAAAGATGCTGGATGATGAGGTGAAGCGTATCAAAGCAAATCGTACCTACGAGAAAGAATACAGACAGATGCGATACGAGGAGACGGAAGCGAATCAGCGGGATTTTGCCAGGCAGATGCAGGAATATGACAACCGCTGACGGAAATAAAATGGTAAAAAGAATAGGTGCGAAAGTGCCAAAAGGACTCTTTTATGATGAGTTATTTATGGGGCGGTATGATTGTGATTGGTATTGTTTATGCCGCTTTTACGGGGAATT
>JAGBIO010000017.1 GCA_017934955.1 Clostridia bacterium | reverse complement strand
CTCCTTTGATTTTTATTTGTGGTTGGCAAACCCACTTATATTATATCATAGGAGGTTTTTTCTTGAAGCTAAAGCTATTGGCTTCCCCCAGCATAGCTGGGGGTTTTTTTGTTTTTGCTCTATTTCATAGAGCAAAAACTCACTAAAGCGAACAACAAAAAACAGTCAACCGAAGTTGACTGTTTTGATAAATTAGAGTCCCTGTAATAATTGTAAAACATTTTGAGGTTGTTGATTTGCTTGCGATAACATCGCAGTAGCGGTTTGGTTAAGAATGTTTGATTTCGTATAATTCATAACTTCCTTCGCCATATCAACATCTCTGATTCTCGACTCGGCAGCTGTTAAGTTTTCTTCTGAAGCCGCCAAACTTGCTATCGTATATTCCATTCTGTTCTGATAAGCACCCAAGTCGCCTCTTGCACTGGATAACATTGTTAAAGCGTTATCAATCTTATTCAAAGTTTCTTTGGCATTATCAGTGTCCATAATATTCAAAGCATCAATTCCCAAAGCTTTGGCTCTTAAATCCGGAATTTCAACTTCCAACGGAGCATCTTCTGAGTTAGCACCAATCTGCAAATTGGTTTTTCCACCGTCAGATGTTTTAATTACCATTCCCGGGAAGGAAGCCATTGTAAACTCGGAAAGTTGCAATTTAATTCCCATATCTTTATTGTCCGCTGTTGTAAACGATACAAATCCGCTATATGTTGTAGCTGTTGCATCTATAAGGGATGTACCCGTTACCGTCTCACCATCAATAGTAGCTGTCAATTGATAAGCATCATAGGTTGTTGCAACACCATTTATGGTTTGTGTAATCGTTGTTTTTGAAATTGTATATTCAGTATTTTTCTCTGCTGCAGCAATATCTAAGCTTCTAATTCCGTCAATAAGTTCGTAAGTTCCACCATCAACGGTTTGATAAGCGGTAGATGCTGCCATATCAGGGCTCATACCTAATGTTCCTTTTAATAAATAAGTGTTATTAAATTTACTTGTTTCTGCAATACGATCGACTTCTTGTCTTAATTGTGTCATTTCGGAAGTAATTGCGTCTTTTTCAGAATCAGAAAGGATTCTATTCATCGCTTGAACACCAAGTTCTCTCATTCTTTGTAAAATATCACTGACCTGCTGTAAAGCACCCTCCGCGGTCTGGATCATAGAGATACCATCTTGTGCATTTGTTTGTGCTTTCGCAAGACCCCTGATTTGTGATCTCATCTTCTCACTGATTGCGAGACCTGCCGCATCATCTCCGGCTGAGTTAATTCTTAATCCGGATGATAATTTTTCTAACGACTTTGATGTTGATGATTGGTTTACTGCTAACTGTCTGTGGGCATTAATTGCCGAAATGTTGTGATTAATCCTCATGATTAATTCCTCCTTAATTTTCACCGTCTTTTTCTTCCATGAACCGTTCCTTAAACTTCCATATTTATGACTTTTTTAAATCCTTTACACGAACCTTATCGTAATTTTATATTTTTTTCTTAACACTTTTTTTAATTTTTTTTATTTTTTTATTGACATATTTATAAAACTGTTTATTTATGCGTACTTCAACAAAATATCCATCTTTTGGTATGACTATATCGTCCTACAATGATTGTCCTTCTCTATAAATTTGAGTCTGAATTGTAACCCCCTTTTTGTTACAGGTCAGACTCAATGTCATTAAGTTAAGAATTTTTCTAATTCATTCTTCGGGTATTTGGGGTTATCTCTAATTGTTTGTAGGGACAGCATTTATGCTGTCCCAACTCTACGTATATTTCTTTAGAGGAAATGAATGTTATTCTGCCTATTCCTTGGACACCATGAATGGTGTCCCTACAACAAGTTTCTGCCTTTATTTAGGTAGAGCTTAATAATTCAATTCTTAACTTAATGACATTGGGTCAGACTATAATCTTGTATCTTTCGAAAAATATCGTCAGAATGCGGTTTGTACGGACACAATTTATTGTGTCCTAATTCTACCTTCTGCCCATTCCGCGGACACAATGAATTGTGTTCCTACAACGATTATGCCGTCATTGTAGGGGACGGCGTCCTCGACATCCCGATATATATTCTGACCTGTAACCCCTTTTTTACTTTTTTTAAAAATTTAATTGACAAGCTTATCTCGGTGTGCTATTATAATTGAGACGCAGATGTGGCGGAACTGGCAGACGCACAGGACTTAAAATCCTGCGGGTGTTGAACCCGTACCGGTTCGATTCCGGTCATCTGCACCAAAATAAGAAGAACTTTTCAAAGTTCTTCTTATTTTTTTAATGAAAAAACACAGAGCCTTCATAAAAGCTCTGTGTTTTTTCTTATCCCTTTATTTCTCGCAATAATTCATAATCATCGCAGCTACTTCCGCTCTGGTTGCCGATTTTTGCGGCAATAAATAACCATACGTTCCCTTCATCAAATCGTTCGAAGTTGCCCAAACCATCGATCCTACCGCCCAATCCGAGATTGTACCTTTATCAACAAATGCCTCAACGGTACCATAATCATATTTATAGAGATTTGCCTTCTTATATTCACTATATTTTTTCAAAATAGTAGCCAACTCTTCTCTGGTAATCGGTTGTGCCGGTGCAAAGTTTCCTTGCGGATAACCCGAAACGATTCCATATTTACTTGCCCATACAATCGCAGGCTCCGACCAACTTCCCGAAGGTACATCCCAATAATTGTTTGGTCCGTAAGTAATCGGGCGTTTTTCCATGTTGTATAAAACCGTAACTATCATCTCTCTGCTCGTCGGATCATTTGGCGAAAATGTCGTAGTTGTTGTTCCAGAGAAATAGTTTTTCTTATTTACGTACTTTATTGCTTCATAATACCAATCTTCCGTCGTAACATCAGTAAACTTATTCTTCCAGGAAGAACTTGAAATAGAACCTGTAGGATAAGTCACCGAACCGCCGCCTCCCGAAGAACTGCTTCCACCGGAAGAACTTCCGCTGCTGCTTGTTCCTACTACGGATGTATTTTTATGTTTATGAATGATGTTACTGCTTGTAATATCATTACAGTAAGATGTTACGTTTTTAATTGTCATCTTATCGTTCTGCGTTGCTGTTACATAAACTTTTTTCAAAGTTTCCTGCACACAGCATACTCGAACTAATTTTGTATTGTTCTTAATATTTAACGTCTCCAACTGATTTCCGCCACAGTATAAGTTTTTCAATGCTGTATTTTCGCTAATGTCCAATTTTTCCAATTTGTTGTTTGAACAATCTAATGTAACTAACTCTGTATTTTCACTAACGTCCAATCTTTCTAATTGGTTATCCGAACAAATCAAAACGGTTAATTTTGTATTCTTGATCACATTTAATGTATTTAATTTCATTCCGGAACAATCCAAATACAAGATTGTATCGTCCTCAATCTTTACAGTGTAAGCTCCTTCTGTCACATAAGTATGGCTTAATTCCAAGGCCGTACTTGAAACCGGAATTCTTTCAACCATTCCGTCTCCCCAGTCTATCTTAGTTGCCGCACCCGTTTCTACCGTTATCGTCTTTGTTAATTGATTTGTTGTATCCCATACAAAGGCAATTGTAGCGTCCTCAACACCTGCAAGATTCCATTTTGCATATAAAGTATGATCGCTTGCTGTTGTTACAATTGTTGTACTCTCTACCTTTGTTGTAAATCCTGTATCGAGGTACCAACCATCAAATACATATTCTTCCTTTGTCGGCGTTGGCAATTCGCCATAAGGCTGACCAAAGGTTACTTCTTGTGTTTGACCTTCTAGCGTAATCGTATAAGTATTTGCTATAAATTTTGCCTTTATACTTACCTCTGTTCCTACCATCGTAAACGTTGTTTCCGCTGCTGTTGCGTCTGCTAACGTAACTTCTCCGCTTACTACTTTCCAACCACTAAACGTATATCCTTCGTTTGCTGTGACCGTAATCGTTACCGTTGCATTTTCTTCATACTCTCCACTTCCACTAACGTTTCCGCTTTCCGGAACTTCATTACTTACCGTAACTGTATACTTTTGTGCTTCGGTTGTTGTCCATTTTGCGTATAAAGTATGATCGCTTGCCGTTGTTACTGTTGTTGTACTTTCTATCTTTGTTGTATATTCCGGTTCAAGGTACCAACCTCCAAATACAGAACCTTCTTGCGTCGGGGTTGGTAATTCCCCATATGGCTGCCCATATGTTACCGCGCGTTCTTCTCCGCCTTCTCCAAGTGTAATCGTATAGGTATTTGCTATAAAGTTTGCTTTAATACTAACCTCTGTTCCCACCATTGTAAATGTTATTTCCGTTGCTGTTGCATCTGCTAATGTAACTTCTCCGCTTACTACTTCCCAACTACTAAACGTATATCCTTCGTTTGCTGTCGCTGTAATCGTTACCGTGTCGCCTTCTTCATACTCTCCGCTTCCACTAACGCTTCCTCTTTCCGAAGTTTCGTTACTTACTGTTACTGCATAAAGCGGTGTTGTTGTCCATCTTGCGTATAAAGTATGATCGCTTGCTATTGTTACTGTTGTTGTACTTTCTATCTTTGTTGTATATTCCGGTTCAAGGTACCAACCTCCAAATACAGAACCTTCTTGCGTCGGAGTTGGTAACTCCCCATAAGGCTGACCAAACGTTACTTCTTGTGTTTGACCTTCTAACGTAATCGTATAGGTATTCGCTGTAAAGGTTGCCTTTATACTTACCGGAGTTGCTACCATCGTAAACGTCGTCTCCGATGCTGTTTCGTCTGCTAACGTAACTCCTCCGCTTACTACTTCCCAACCATTAAAGCTGTATCCGGAATTCACTATCGCTGTAATGATTACCGTTGCTCCTTCTTCATACTCTCCGCTTCCGCTAAGAGTCCCTTTATCGGTTTCTTCAAATGTAACTGCATACTTCGATACTTCCGGTGGCGTTGAAAAAGTTACCGTAATCGTAGAATAATTTTCACTTGTTTCACTCAATTTCACATAGTAAGTTGATGTCTCACTAATATTATCCATTTCACATCCGCTTGTGTATTGTGCCCACGTTCCGGCTACATCTTTGGTGTACCACATGGTTTCATTCATTCCGTCAATTCTTACCGTATTATCTCCGTTTTCTTTCTGAATTAAAATCAAGGCTGTTGTAACAGCGCCCGCAGGAGTTTCTCCTACTGCTTTTACACGGAAATAATAAATTCCACCATCAGCTACTACTAAATTTTCTCCGGTGCAAGCTGTCCAGTCACCATCTTCTGCTGTTGCACTATTCGTATTATATTCTAATGTATTAAACGCTAATGTACTTGTAACCGTTGCTGTTTCGTCTCCGTTGATTGTAAGCATTAAATCCGGAGCTGCCGGCTGAGAAATTACCGTAATGGTAATATCAAATCTTGAAACGGGCTCTGTTTCTCCTTGTATCCGCACATAATAAGTTCCGCTCTCTGTAATTCTGTCTAAAGCTCCATCGGTGCAAGGCGTCCATGTAGTTTCCTCATTTTTTCTGTATTCCATGGTATCATCAATTCCATCAATTCGAACCGTGTGATCGCCGTTATCCTTCAGAATCAAAATCATCGCTCTTGTAACGTTTCCTGCAGGAATTCCGCCATTTGCTTTTACACGAAAATAATACACGCCACCGGTACTTACTATGAAATCTGCATTATCGCATGTTATCCATTCGCTATCTACGGCGTCTGCACTAATCGTATTGTACTCTACTGTTGTAAGCGGTACATCCGTCGGATTCGTACTTGTCACCGTTACGGTTTCATCTTCGTTATCTGTAATCGTTAATTCCGGCGCTGCCGGTCTTTCCTGTAACGGGATTTCTACAGTCGCGTAAAATCCCGCCTGAGCCGTATCAGTCGCTTTTAATCTGACATAGTAGAAAAATGTTTCATCAAGCGGTTTTGTGATACTATCTAACGCACCTGCTACATACGCCGTAGGTTCTGCATTAGGATCAGTTGTATATTCCATCGTCTCATCAACACCGTTAATCTTCACGGTTGTTCCATCTTCATTATGAGAGATGCTTAAAGTCGGCGCTGCTGGTTTTACCTTAACATCAACCGATTGTATCTGACCCGCAGCTTCATCTGCCGTAGCAATTACTCGGAAGTTATAAGTCGCACTTTCTCCTACTCCTACTAACTCACTTGTTGTATATTTTATCCAAGTTTCCTCTGTCGATTTTTTATATTCGAATCTCTCGCTTAACCCGGTTATATTATATGTACCATTCTCGATATAACTAAACTTCGGTATAAGAATCACTACTCTACATGGCAAACTTACCTTTACAGCCGGATTTTCACCATCCGCTTCTTTTGCCGCAGTACGAATATAATAAATCCCGGTTTCACTAATTTCTTGCAACTCCTGAATTTTCTCCGCCGTCAGCTTTGTCCAAGTAGTAGCAAGAGGACCTTCGGTATTATATTCCATCTCTTCCGTTAAATTCTCGATCCGTACCGTATTCTTTTTTTCTCCGGTATTCTGAACACTGTTAAGCGTTGGAGCGGATATTCCATAAAAAACTGTTTTTACTGCCCCTGCCTCCACCGTCTCTGTCGCCTTCACACGGAAATAATAAACAGCGGCATTTGTTAACCCTGTAAACTCATACGGGTCTCCGGTACAAGCCTTCCAAATTGTATGAGTTTCACTAACCGTATTATATTCCATGGTAGCATCCGTACCCGAAATATCGTACGTTCCATCTCCATTATCGGTTAGCGTTACATTCGGTGCTTCCGGTGTTACTGCTTGGGCATCGATAGAGTCCGGTAAAACTACCGCCATCACCCCAAACACAATCACCAAACAAACTGCCAATACTGTCGCAAAATTATGCTTAATCCATCTCATTTTTTACTTCATCCTTTCCCCTAAACAGAATTTAACATAATTGTATTCGGCAGAAAAAAATGAGAGTTAAATAAAGGTTGAAATCAAGCCTTTTTTTATTCTCTCAAACGATACTTAGAAACGTCCTTCATAATCTTATAAACTCTTAATGGAATATTGAACTATTTTAAAAGAAAAATGCTTGTCAAAATTGACAAGCATTTTTTATTATTCTTCATACAGTTCCGTTTTACACTCTTCTCCAACGTATGTACCAATATTTTCTCCGTTACACAATCTTGTAACAGAATCTTTCTCATCAAAGTCAAACACATACATCGGCATCTTATAATCTCTCGCCAAAATAAACGCCGACTGATCTGCTACTTGCAGTTTATTCTTAATGACCTCATCATAAGAAACAGTCTTATAGCGTTTCGCTTCCGGATGATCTTTCGGATTGTCCGTATAAATTCCTTTTACGCCTTCCTTCGCCATTAAAACAACATCTGCCCGAATTTCAATCGCTCTTTGAATAGAAGGATAATCCGTCGTTACATAAGGATTTCCGATACCGCCTCCAAAAATAACAACTTTTCCATTCTCCAAGTGTTTTAACGCCTTTAATCGAATATACGGTTCTGCTACGGTATTAATCGGAATCGCCGTCATCACACGAACTTTTTCCAAACCTTTCGCCGCCAAAGCACCACGCAACATCAAGCTGTTCATAATTGTCGCTAACATACCGATATTATCCGCTTCCGCTCTTTCGATATGCCATTCATCTGCTACTCTTCCGCGGAATAAGTTTCCGCCTCCCACTACAACTGCCACTTCAATTCCGGCATTCACCGCGCCGATAATTTCATCCGCAATATGCTCTAACGCTTCTTTTGTATAGCCATGTCTTTCATCTTTCGATAAAGCTCCTCCGCTTAATTTCAGTAACACTCTCTTATACTTCATCGTCATAGCCCCTTTTCTGTATATTTATTTCGTACCGAAAATTCGGTCTCCGGCATCTCCCAATCCCGGAACGATATATCCTTTTTCATTCAACTTTTCGTCCACACTTGTCGTATAAATCTGTACATCCGGATGTTCCTTCTGAATACGTGCAATTCCTTCCGGCGCAGAAATAATACATAAAAACTTAATATTCTTCACTCCGATTTTCTTAACACTCGCGATCGCATCACACGCACTCCCGCCGGTTGCCAACATCGGATCCAAAATAATAACGGTTCTCTCCTCTATTCCGCTTGGCACTTTAAAATAATACTGCGTCGGTTCCAACGTATCTTCATTTCGGAAGAGACCGATATGACCAACTTTCGCATTCGGAATAATATTCAAGACACCGTCTAACATTCCCATTCCTGCTCTCAAAATCGGAAGAAAAGCATAATGGTCTTCATTTAATTTTTCTACTTTTGTCTTTCCAATCGGGGTTTCAATCTCTGCTTCATAAAGCGGTGCATCTTTTGTCGCCTCGTAACAAAGCATCGTCGATAATTCTGTCGCTAACTCCCTAAATTCTTTTGTACCTGATTTTTTGTCTCTTAAAATTGCAAGTTTGTGCTTCACTAACGGATGAGTTAAAACAATTGGTTCCATAGTTTTTTCTCCTCTCTTCACACTTTTTGGATTCTAAACCCTAAACACTTAAATGATATCATAAAATCCATATGAAGTAAAGAATTTGTTACAATTTGGTCTATAGCTTGTTACAGATCAAACATATTTGCCTATAATGATGTAGGGACACAATTCATTGTGTCCTGATTTTAATGCCTGCCTTTTCTGTGGACACAATAAATTGTGTCCCTACAACGTTGTGCAATCAATTGTATGGACAGCATCCATGCTATCCTGCCTTTTCTGTGGACACAATAAATTGTGTCCCTACGGGGTCGTGGCATTTGTACGGACAGCATTCATGTTGTCCTGCTTTTTTTCTAAATTTAACTCTACTCATGAATATTTTACAAAACATTGTTAAAAATAACCTTAAGAAAAAGCGAGGTGTTAAAAATTGAAAAAAAAGATTGCCATAATACTGCTATTTATTCTAATTTTCTCTTTTTTCTTCTCATCAGCAGCTCCCGGCACAAGTAGCAACAATAATCAGGAATTACTTGCAAGAATTGTTCATGCAGAAGCAAAAGGGGAACCCTACTTAGGACAAGTTGCCGTTGCTGCCGTTATTTTAAATCGTGTCGATAGCAGTGATTTCCCGAATACATTAGCCGGCGTCATTTACCAGCCCGGCGCTTTTGAACCGGTCATGAACGGAACCATTAACCAAGCTGTTCCACAAGACGCTACAGCAAGAAAGGCAGCGAAAGAAGCTTTAAACGGCTATGACCCAACCGGCGGTTGTCTCTATTTCTATAATCCGTCTACTGCAAAAAGTAAATGGATTTGGAGTAAAACCATCGTCAAACAAATCGGCAAACATAATTTTGCAAAATAGAAAGGAGTTTTTATGAACATTACAGATAAATTAAAAGATTGGCGAAATCGACTTCGTGACCGTCATATGTTCACGATTGTTATTACCTCTTTCCTTGTCATCATCGCCCTTACCGCCTATATCTTTAAAATTCGAAACGACAATAAACAAGCCCTTGAAAATCGATACAATCAAGCCTTTTTCGAGATGGCATCCTATATCGAAAATATCGACACGCTATTGGAAAAATCTCTTATCAGTAAAGATCCCGTTCACGGTGCCAAAACGATGAGTGAAATTTGGAGACAATCAAATTTAGCAAAAACGAATCTATCTCAGCTTCCGATTGAACAAAACTTAATCGCGCAGACCTCTAAGTTTCTTTCCCAAACCAGTGATTTTTCCTATCTTCTCACGCAACAAACCATTGAACAAAAGCCTATCACCGACGAACAGATGGGACAAATCCAATCCTTGACCGATTACGCAGATAAACTTCAACAAAGCATTGTAGAACTTTCCGCTGATTTAAATCAAGGGCGTTTAAAGTGGAATGAATTATCCAACAAAGGCTCTCAGGTATTCGGACAAATGAAGTCTTCTACCTCTGCCTTTGATAACATCTCAGCAGATTTCCAAGACTATCCCGGCTTAATCTACGACGGTCCGTTTTCTGACCACATCACCGATTTACAGCCGAAAGCTATCACAGGTGCAGAAATTGACGCGGAAAAAGCAAAACAAATTGCTACCGATTTTATCGGAAAAGATCGCGTACAGGAAATTACCGGCGTCAGTGAATCTTTTAACTCAAAAATTCCTTGTTTCAGCATCACAGCAACTCTCACTACCGGAGAAACCGCCAATATCGATATCTCAAAAGTCGGCGGTCATACGATTTGGATGCTGTATAACAAAGATGTTGCTGATAAAAAACTTTCCATCGAAGACGCCCAAAATAAAGCAAGAGAGTTTTTGACATCTCGTGGGATAAAGAATATGGAACACACCTATTATATGGATGAAAACAATATCGCTACCATTAACTTTGCCTATATCCAAGATAACGTAACCGTCTATTCTGACTTGATCAAAATTTCTGTAGCGATGGATACCGGAGAAATTACCGGATTTGAATCGGCAGGTTATCTATTTTCTCACGAGGTAAGGGATATTCCTACTCCGAAAGTATCTCAAGCAGAGGCTATGAAACACTTAAACACTTCTTTGAATTTAAAAAGTTCCGGAATGGCAATTATTCCGAAAGACAACAAAACCGAAGTTTTAACTTATGAATTTAAAGGTACCGTTGATGAACGGGAATTTATCGTATATATCAACGCCGAAACCGGAAGAGAAGAAGATATTTTAATTATTCTAAATACGCCAAACGGTATCTTAACCATTTAATATAGGAGGCATTTATGAATCAACAATTTACCAAAGACGAATATTCCAAATTCGTCGATAAAAAATCTCCCAACAGCCATCTTGCGAAAGACATGGCGTGGGCATTTATTGTAGGCGGTATTATTTGTACCATCGGACAAGGAATTATGAACTTTTTCACCGCGAGGGGACTTCCAAAAGAAACAGTTTCCTCCATTACCTCCATTCTTTTAATTTTAATTGCCGTAATCTTAACTGCCCTCGACTTATACGACTCTATCGGAAAACGTGCCGGGGCCGGGTCTGTCGTACCGATTACCGGATTCGCCAATTCCATCGCCTCGCCGGCTATCGAGTACAAAACCGAAGGCTATGTTATGGGACTTGGTGCAAAAATGTTTACTGTCGCCGGTCCGGTACTGGTTTACGGAATTTCCGCCTCTATCGTTGTCGGATTTATCTATTTTTTGATGCACTAACTTAAAGGACACAATAAATTGTGTCCCTACAAATGGTATAATCATTTTTTGTTACAAAATTATAAAAATAGCACAAACACTGTAGGAACACAATTCATTGTGTCCACCGAATAGGCTGGCAATATAAAGAAAGGAGAAAACAATGAAACGTCTTGGATTACAAACAGTGGCGTTATTATCCGCACCACACATTATAGAAACGGCTTCCATTGTCGGAAAAAAGGAAGGCGAAGGACCACTTGCCTCCTATTTTGACTTCATTTTGGAAGATGAATACTGGGGAGAAAAAAGTTTTGAAAAAACAGAAAGTAAAATCGCCAAAGAAAATATGGCAAAAGTTCTCCAAAAAGCAAAAAAAGCACCGGGAGATATGAACTACGTTTTAGCCGGAGACTTACTGAATCAATGTATTTCCTCCTGCTACGCGATTCGAGATTCCGAAATTCCATTTATCGGACTATACGGAGCGTGTTCCACCATGGTAGAATCCATGGCGGTCGGTTCCATGCTTGTTGACGGCGGATTTGCAGATAACGTCTTAGCCTTAACTTCCAGTCACTTCTGTTCCGCAGAACGTCAATTCCGTTTTCCTTTAGAATTAGGAAATCAGCGTCCGCCAACGGCACAATGGACGGTAACCGGCTCCGGTGCAGCGATTATTTCCAATGAACAAAAAGGCCCGAAAATCACAAATGTGACCATCGGGAAAATTGTGGATATGGGAATTAAAGACGCTAACAATATGGGAGCTGCAATGGCTCCTGCCGCTGCCGATACCATTTACGCACACTTGAATGAAACCGGCAGAGAACCGAATTACTATGACTTAATCGTTACCGGAGATTTAGGCTATATCGGCGGAGATATCTTGAAAGATCTTTTATACAAGCAAAATATCAACATCAAAAATCGTTACAACGATTGCGGTATCTTAATCTTCGATAAGCAAAAGCAAGACACTCACGCCGGCGGAAGTGGTTGCGGATGTTGCGGATCCGTCTTCGCAGGCTACTTGTATAGCAAATTAAAAAGCGGAGAATATAACCGCATTTTACTCGTTGCAACCGGTGCCTTAATGAGTCCTACCGCAATCCAGCAAGGGGAATCCATCGCAGGAATCGCCCATGCCATTTCGATTGAAAATTAATACACAAAAAGAGGTTGTCATAAGAAACTCTACAATATATTATTTTCCAAACATATTGTAGGGGCGAGTATTACTCGCCCGTTTCACAACAACCTCAACAATTTATTCAAAGGGAGGTGTCACATTTGTCCTATTTAACAGCTTTTATCACAGGTGGAATCATCTGTGCCATCGGACAAATTTTAATCGATAAAACAAAATTAACTTCCGCAAGAATCCTTGTTGCCTTTATTGTTGCCGGCGTTATTCTTACCGGCTTGGGAATCTACGAACCGATTGTCAAGTGGGGTGGTGCAGGCGCTACCGTTCCTCTGACCGGTTTCGGATATTCCCTCGTAAAAGGTGTCATTAAAGACGTCAACAGCTATGGATTTTTAGGAATCTTTACAGGAGGACTAAAAGCCACAGCCGGCGGTATCGCGGCTGCTGTCTTCTTCAGTCTTCTTGCGGGCTTAATTTTCCGACCGAAAATTAAAACTTAAAGCATTTCATTTCCGATATCTCGATCCTTTTTCTTAGCCGGTTTTTCCTTAACCGGCTTTTCTTTTATTGGTTTTATCGGTTTCTCTTCCTTTACTGATGTTCTTTCCTTCTCCGCTTCTTTCTCCTTCTTCGGCGTTTTCTCCGAAAGTGACCTGTTTTCTCTTTGCGACTCTACCGAAATTGCCGCAGGTTTTCTCATTCCGGATTTTCCTTTATAAGGAAATTTAAACTTCTCGATAAATCCCGTTGCCAAAACCAATAAGTAAAATGTTATAAAACAAATATTAACACTTAAAAACGGCTCTACTCCGAAGAAACGAATTAATCCGAAACATTCTAAAAGTAAAACAATTACTGTCAATATTGCAATAAATATGCAAGCGATACATCTTCTGCGAAATTTCTCTTTATTCTCTTTCAAATCACTCAATCGGCTATCAGAATAATTCTTTTCAATCAAAAACATCGCCGTAGGGATCACCGCAAAAATCATCAAAACCCCTTGCGCCCATAATTCTCCGATATTAATTTTAGTAAGCAATACAATTAAAATAAACAATAAAATCGGATACTGGAACACAATCGTATGATAAACATAATTTTTCAAACTACAGCTACAAATAAAGCTTTGTCTGATTACTTCATATAACGCATCAAAGCTATTGTTGTATAAAGTTGCATCGGCTAACTCATAATCCAAACTTCCTTTTTCGTGATTCCTTGAAATACCGATATCTGCATTTTCTATACAAACAACACTATCTAATCCATATCCGCTTGCCAAGCAACGTACCCCAAGTTCCTCAAAGGTAAGGATAATTTTTTCCTTCATCTTTTGATCCAATTCACAAAAAACAAAATTTTCACAAATCACTTTTCGGAAATCTTCCTCCTCTAGAAGAGCCAATTCATTTTTTGTAATATACGCAATTTCACCGCTGCAAATCCCCATTTTCTGAATTTTTTCCGAAACTTCCTCTATTTTTTTATCGGTCAATACCGCAATACTGATTCCCACTTCATATAAACGATTAATCTTTCTGCCGTATTCTCCATTTAAGAAGTCATCCTCCAAGCAAATCATCGTTACTTTTTCCGCTTCCGGCAAGCTAAATAACCGTTTCATCCGCATTCCGCTTTCTTTTAACTTTTTACATTGCCTTGACAACGAAGACGCAAATGCGCTAATAAATCCCGCCGGAAGATTCAAAATCAATAATACAATCGCCGCACCTAAAGCCGCCAGTATTTTACTCAAAAAATCAGTTTGCACGGTTGCAACTGTAAAAACAAATGCAACGATTGCAAAAATAGCGGTTATAACTGCTAAACCGATTGACCATTTTTTTATTTTTCTCACAAAACGATTTTTCTTTAAATTATAACCATCAATTTTTTTCACAATATTCGCCGTATACGTATCGTCTGAAGTTTTTACCGCTTCTATAATCGCCCTTCCGCCAATCACCTTTGCCCCTTGATAAACAAAATTATTTTTCTGTCCATCCAAATTATTCGTCACTTCAAAATCCGATTGTGCCAAAATTTTTCCATCTACCGGAATGAATTGTCCCTCTTCCACAATCACATTATCTCCGGGAACAATATAATCCGTCTTTATTTTCTGCACCACACCGTCCCGAATCACTTTCGTCTTTGGCCGAAATATTTTCATATATGCCCTTTGTATTCTGTTTTCTCTTACCGGTATGCAATTTCTCCCATACTCATACACACGTTGCCACGCTTCATTTTTCTGCAACCCTTCATAACTACCGCTAAACCCGGCTATTTTGGCCATTTTCTTCACCCTCTTTTTTTATATAATTATACAAATGGTATATCGGCAAAATAATCTTAAAATTTAGCAATTATGTAACAAAAATGTAAAACTCTTCACATCCAAAAGATAAAGACGAGCCATATCTGCCCGTCCTTATCATTCTTTATATAATCGCAATTTTATTCTCGAAATCCGTAAAATCACTATCGATTCCATACTTCTCCGCACGCCGAAACTTAAAGAAATCCATCGCAACCACAGGAAACAACGCATAAGAA
Source organism: Clostridia bacterium (assembly GCA_017934955.1). Classification (GTDB taxonomy): domain Bacteria; phylum Bacillota; class Clostridia; order TANB77; family RGIG9151; genus RGIG9151. The sequence goes on along the minus strand of JAGBIO010000017.1, from coordinate 12,766 downwards.
AGAAGGTCCTCTTCCTGCTCGAAAAATCCTCCGACTTCCTTTCGTAAATTCGCCAATTCCGGCTCCAATAAATCCGCCGGACGGCAAGTAATCTGACTGTCCTCCCCGATAATTTTTTCCTTTATCTCCTGCGAAATCTCTACCGGCACTGTTCCGTATTCCCCTCTTACCAAGCCTTTCGTTTCTTTGGTAATCATTTTATAACGTTCGCCCATTATTACATTCAAAACAGCTTGCGTTCCCACAATCTGACTGGTAGGCGTCACTAACGGCGGATATCCCATATCCTTTCTCACTTCCGGTACTTCTTTTAATACCTCGTCATAACGATCCAACGCATTTTGTTGCTTTAGCTGCGAAACCAAATTCGATAACATTCCACCCGGCACCTGATAAATCAGCACATTGGAATTAGCACCCATAACTTTACTATCCAACACTCCCGACTGAATATACTTTCCCTTTACGGTATTAAAATAATCCGCAATTTCCCCTATCTTCTTCAAATTTAATCCCGTCGTATATTCCGACTGTTCCAAACTCGCGACCATTGCCTCTGTTGCCGGTTGCGAAGTACCAAGTGCAAATGGGGACAACGCTGTATCCACAATATCCGCGCCCGCCTCAATCGCCTTTAAATAGGTCATAGAGCCTGTTCCCGCGGTATAATGCGTATGCACTTCTATCGGCAGATTTACTTTTTCTTTCATCTGTTTCACCAAATCATACGCTGTATAAGGAAGCAAAATTCCAGCCATATCTTTAATACAAATCGAATCCGCACCCATATCTCTTAAACGTTCGGCATCCTTCACAAAGCCCTCTACCGAATGTACCGGACTCGTTGTAAAACAAATTGTCCCCTGCGCATGCCCGCCTTCCTTTTTACAAGCACGCATTGCGGTTTCAATATTGCGAAAATCATTTAAAGCATCAAAAATTCGAATCACATCAATCCCGTTTGCAATCGACTTTTGGACAAAATACTCCACCACATCATCAGGATAATTTTTATACCCCAATAAATTCTGTCCTCTTAACAGCATTTGCAGTTTCGTATTCTTCACAACATTTCGAATTTTTCTCAAACGTTCCCAAGGATCCTCCTTCAAAAAACGCATACAAACGTCAAACGTCGCACCACCCCAGCACTCTAACGCATTGTATCCCACTTCATCCATCAATCGAAGTGCCGGGAGCATTTCCTCTGTTGTCATTCTCGTCGCAATCAAAGACTGATGCCCGTCACGAAGCACCGTCTCCGTAATTCCAACCTTTCTCATAAGTACACCTTCCATTCCTTACTCCTACTTATCCGTACGGACAGCATTCATGCTGTCCCTATCACCTAATTCTCACCCTATCCGTACGGACACAATTTATTGTGTCCATTTTCTCTTGGGCGCCATTCATGCCGTCCCTACGCCCGTTTCCGACTATATTCTACAAAGCAAAATCGAATCTCATTCTCTTCCTCTTCCGATAAAACCGTCTTTTCCCATTTATTTTCCTCAATCTCCGGAAAATAAACATCCGCAGCACAATCCTCTGCTTCAATTCTTGTCAAATACATTCTATCTGCAAACTCCATAAACATCCCATAAAGACTCGCCCCGCCGATAATAAACACTTCTTCCTTCTTCGAAAGCTCCTTACAATAAGAAATCAGCTGATTCTTATCCTCTATCACAGTCACATTCTCATCCAACTCTTTATTAAAGTCTTTCCCTTTCGACAACACAATATGTCTCCGATTTGGCAAAATTTTCGGCAAAGAATTAAAGGTCTTTCTTCCCATCACAATCACCGCATTCTTCGTCCTCTCCCGAAAAAATTTCATATCCTTCGAAAGCCGCCAAATCAACTGATTGTCCTTTCCCAATTCATTCTTCTTTCCAACCGCCGCAATCATTATCAACATATAATTCCTCCGCATACTTCGTGCCACTCTTTTATCCGTACGGACAGCATTCATGCTGTCCTGCTTTTTATCTACACCGCTACCGGCATCGAAATCTTTCCCAAATGCTGATAGTTCTCTAATTTAATATCTTTCAATTCCTTCGAATTATCAAATTGGAAGAAATCCTTAATTTCCTTGTTAATCCACAGCGTCGGAGCCGGTAATGCCTGTCCCGCACGCTTCATCTGCTCCTTTATTCCCTCAATTTGATTCTCGTAAATATGTGCATTATTAATCACATACGTAAACAATCCCGGTTTCAAATCCGTCACATGTGCGATTAAATGAATCAACGTCGCATATTGCGAAACATTAAACGGCATTCCAAGCGGCACATCATTCGAACGAACATTTAGCAAACAATTTAACTTTCCATCCGTCACATCCCACTGCGTATTCCAAACACAAGAAGGTAACGCCGCCGTCGGCAAAAACTCATTCTGCCATAAAGACATAATCATTCTGCGATCCGTCGGATTCTCCTTTAACGTCTTAATCAAATTCTGCGTCAACTGATACTTATTCACAATCCAACCGTAAGCCGTGCCAATCGTACCGGCCCACTCTTTTCCGAAATTTTTGCCCATATAAGTACCATCTTCCCCAATTTCCCACTCATTCCAAATCTTAATGCCACGCTCTTTCAGCCAAGAAACATCATTACTCTGTACCTGATAAATCCACAACATCTCCAACGTCGCATGCTTAAACGCCACCTGCTTCGTTGTCAAAATCGGAAACTCCTCCTGCAAATCAAACTGAAGAATTTGATGCGGTAATTTATAAGTCGCCACCCCCGTACGATTCTGCACATAAGTCCCCTTCGTTAAAATTCTATCGCATAAATCCAAATACAGTTCATCAAATTTAGACATAAAAAATTCTCCTCTCCAATCATTCTGCTACTATTCTAACATAATGATTGCAAAAGGAGAATACAAAAAATATTTTTCTTTTTATTCCTTCATTGCCTCTATTCTCTTCTCAACACCCTCTAAAATTCCTTTCAACTCTTCCACTCTGTCACGAATCTCCTTCACCTTCGCCTCCGGAGCCTTCGTAACGAATCCCTGATTGTTTAACATACCGTTTAATTTCTCAAACTCCGCAACGACTTTTCCCTTTTCTTTCTCTAAACGCGCCAATTCCGCCTCTTTATCAATTAACTCCGCCAACGGAATATATGCATCGATTCCGGCACCCAAAATTGCCATTGCATTCTCCGGAATATTTTCTTTTTCCTCTTGAATTACAATTTCCTCTGCAAAGCCCAATTTCTTAATAAATAAATCTCCACCGGTAATCGCATCTTTCGCTGTCTTTGTAACAAAAATAATTTTCGATTTTTTCGCCGGGTGAATATTCATATTGGCACGCGCATTTCGGATTCCCGTAATAATCGTCTTGATTACTTCAATTTGCTCTTCTTCTTTATCGAATGCAAATTTCTCCTCCGCCTTCGGCCAATCTGTCAACATGATAGTCTTTTCCGCACCAACTAATTTCGTATAGACTTCCTCTGTTACAAACGGCATAAACGGATGCAATAATTTTAACGATTGCGTCAATACATAATTTAAAGTATATTCTGCTTCCAATCTTGTTTCATGATTCAAATCATACAATCTCGGCTTCACCATTTCGATATACCAATCGCAGAATTCATCCCAAATAAAGTTATAAATCTTTTCTAATGCAACACCCAAATCGTAATTATTGATATTTTCCGTTACTTCGCTAATCACATGATTCAATTTGCTCAAAATCCACTTGTCTTCTATCGCAAGTTTCTTGATATCATAATTGAAAATTTCTTCATCCCGCGTCAAATTCATCAAAACAAACTTCGCCGCATTCCAAATCTTATTAGCAAAGTTTCCGGCAGCCTCTAGTTTCTCCGGTAAATATCTCAAATCGCTTCCCGGTGATGTATTTAATACAAGAGAAAACCGTAAAGCATCTGTCCCATATTGATCAATAACCTCTAACGGATCAATTCCGTTTCCTAACGATTTCGACATTTTGCGTCCTTGACTATCTCTTACAATACCGTGAATAAAGACTGTCTTAAACGGAACTTCTCCCATATGTTCAATACCCGAGAAAATCATTCTTGCTACCCAGAAGAAAATAATATCGTATCCGGTAACTAATGTACTCGTCGGATAAAAATAATCCAAATCTTCTGTATGATCCGGATAGCCTAATGTAGAAAACGGCCACAATGCAGAGCTAAACCATGTATCCAAAGTTCCCTCATCCTGTGTAAAATGAGTATCTCCGCATTTAGGGCACTTTTCCGGTGTCGTATCTTTTACTACAATTTCACCGCATTTATCGCAATAGTACGCCGGAATTCTATGTCCCCACCAGATTTGTCGAGAAATACACCAATCTTGAATATTCTCCATCCAGTTGTAATAGATTTTTGAAAAACGATCCGGGACAAACTTTATTTTCCCCTCTTTAACCGCCTTAATCGCAGGTTCTGCCAATGGCTTCATTTTTACAAACCATTGTTCCGACGGTTTCGGTTCGATGGTATGATGGCATCTGTAGCATTTTCCTACGTTATGTGCATAATCTTCGATTTTTACTAAAACGCCGGCTTCTTCCAAATCTTTTACGATCTCTTCTCTTGCCGTTAACGTATCCATGCCCTGATATTTCGGAACAATATCCAACATTTTCGCTTCGTCATCAAAAACATCAATAATCTCCAAATTGTGACGCAACGCCGTCGCATAGTCGTTAGGGTCATGAGCAGGCGTAATCTTAACCGCACCGGTACCAAACTCTTTCTCAACAAACTCATCTGCTACAATTGGAATTTCTTTATTTACTATCGGTAAAACAACCGTCTTACCTACTAAATCTTTATATCTTTCATCTTCCGGATGTACTGCTATCGCAGTATCTCCAAGCATTGTCTCCGGTCTTGTTGTCGCAACAACAACACTATACGTTCCGTCTTTCGAGGAATAGCGAATATGCCACAAATGACTTGCTTCTTCTTCAAACTCCACTTCCGCATCGGAAATCGCCGTCTTACAACAAGGACACCAGTTTGTCATTCTCTTTCCTTTGTAGATTAAACCCTTATTATATAAATCCACAAAAACCTTTAATACTGCTTTTGACAGACCCTCGTCCATCGTAAATCTTTCTCTGTCCCAATCACAAGAACAGCCTAATTTTCTAAGCTGTTTTACGATGGTTCCGCCGTATTCATCTTTCCATTCCCAAGCCTTCTTTAAAAAGCCTTCTCTTCCTAAATCTTCTTTTTTAATCCCCTCTTTACGCAAAGCCTCAACAATTTTCGCTTCCGTCGCAATTGCAGCGTGATCCGTTCCCGGTACCCAAAGGGCGTTATATCCCATCATTCTTTTAAAACGAATTAAAATATCCTGAAGCGTATTATCCAAGGCATGCCCCATATGCAGTTTCCCGGTTATATTCGGAGGCGGCATAACAATCGAAAACGGCTCTTTGCTTTTATCTGCCACAGCCTTAAAATATCCCTTACTTTCCCACTCCTGATACAATTTCTCCTCAAAATCTTTCGGTATGTACTTATCCTTTAATGTTCCCTTACTCACTAAAATCCCTCCTATAAAAAAAGACCGGTCCATCCTCTAAAGGACGAACTGGCCGTGGTACCACCTTCATTTACAATATGTCTCCATATTGCCTCTATATTTAACGCATACATACGGCATTTTCTACTTCATTCAAAAATGCAACTCCCAAGCTACCTTCCATTGATATTGTTAAGAAAAGCTCTCAGCCGGTGACTTTTCCTTTCTGTTAACCTATTTCAATCTACTCCTCTTGTTCAAAGTTTTTTCATATTTTATGTAACTATTCTATCAGAATCCGCCTCCATAGTCAAGACAAAATTTTTATGATTGAACAATACATTTGTACGGACAGCATTCATGCTGTCCTATCTTTCTGCCTATTCTGTGGACAGCATAAATGCTGTCCCTACAGGGTTGGTGGAAGGTCTTTTGTAGGGACACAATAATTATGTCGTCATTGTAGGGGACGGCGTCCTCGACGTCCCGATATATACCCCTCACTTGTACGGACAGCATTCATGCTGTCCTGCTTTCTGCCTTTTCTGTGGACAGCATAAATGCTGTCCCTACGGGAGCGGTGGAAAATCATTGTAGGGACACAATAATTATGCCGTCATTGTAGGAGACGGCGTCCTCGACGTCCCGATATAACCCTTACTTGTACGGGCAGCATTCATGCTGTCCACAGAAAAGGCAGAAAAACAGGACACAATAAATTGTGTCCCTACAATAATTATGACAATATTAAGTTTGCATAGCATTTACCGCTGAGTGTTACGGAGTCAAAAATTCCTCCAGCAATTGCAGAACATTCTGTTCACCGTCATTTTGACCATGCTGCAGTTCTTTCGGAGACAAAATCTCCTTTACGCCCTCCGGGCTCATACCCGCAAGCCATTCCCGAAAATGACGGCCCTCGTCTTGAAACAACTTTCTCTCCGCTTCGGCAACGAAACGGCTCAAACTCGGGACATCAAAATACGCCACGAACGACTTGATCCTGTACAGCAGTTCCACCTTCTCCGCTTCCACATTAGGAGTAACCAAGCTTCCATCTTTGTACGTCCGATAGTAACACATACACACTCCTCCTTAATCAAGTTGGAAAATACGACCGAGTCCACGCTCAAAGCACACAACAAACAGTATCCTTATTATATGCGATACCTAAAAAAAATGCAAGTGTAAGCCAAATTTACACTTGCATTCGAGTTACGGCTTCATTGCCTGCATTTCTTCCCAATTTTCTTTACTAATTAACACCTGACGAGGCTTTGTACCATCAAATCCGCTAATAATTCCTCTTTCCTCCATCTGATCTATAATTCTCGCTGCCCTCGCATAACCTACTTTAAAACGTCTCTGAATCAAAGAAGTCGAAGCCTGCCCGATATCCACTACCATCGAAATCACATCATTTAACAGCGGATCATTATCTCCCGGATCTTCCTCCGGCTTACCACCTCCGCCGACAGGTCCGTTCTGAATCTTCTCCAAAACATCCTCATCGTATTTTACTTCGTTATTCGATTTTATAAAGTTTACAATCTCTTCCACTTCTTTATCTGTCACAAACGCACCCTGGACTCTCGTCGGCTTCGATGCACCCATAGGGAAGAAAAGCATATCTCCCTTACCAAGCAACTTCTCAGCACCCGCCATATCCAAAATCGTTCTGGAATCCACTTGCGAAGAAACTGCAAACGCAATTCTTGACGGTACATTCGCTTTAATCAACCCGGTAATAACATCAACAGACGGTCTCTGCGTCGCAATCACCAAATGCATTCCCGCCGCTCTCGCCATCTGTGCCAAACGACAAATTGCATCTTCCACATCATTCGGCGCAACCATCATCAAGTCTGCCAACTCATCCACAATAATCACAATATGTGGCAATTCACCCTCTTCGCCGGCCACTTTTATCGCTTCGTTATAGCCTTTCATATCACGAACACCCTTCGCCGCAAATAAGTTATAACGATTCACCATTTCCTGTACCGCCCAGTTTAACGCACCCGCCGCTTTTTTCGGATCGGTAACAACCGGAATCAATAAATGCGGAATCCCGTTATATACGCCCAACTCAACCACTTTCGGGTCAATCATAATCAACTTCACTTCATTCGGCTTTGCACGATACAATAAACTTGTAATAATCGTATTGATACATACACTCTTTCCGGAACCCGTCGCACCTGCAATCAAGACATGTGGCATCTTCGCAATATCTGCAATCATCGTTTTTCCTGCTGTGTCTTTTCCCAAACCAAACGCCAATTTCGAAGAATGCTTTTGGAAATCCGGCGTATCCAGAATATCTCGCAAATATACCGCATCTACTGCCGTATTCGGAATTTCAATTCCCACTGCCGATTTTCCCGGAATCGGTGCCTCCATACGAATGGACGGTGCCGCCAAATTTAACGCAATATCGTCCGTCAAACCAACAATCTTACTTACCTTTACGCCAACCGCCGGTGCCAATTCATATCTCGTAACTGCCGGTCCGCGACTTACATTAATTACCTTCGCCGACACGCCAAAACTATCTAAGGTATCCTGCAACTTTTGTGCCGTCGACATTAATTCCTTTTTATACTTATCCGATCCGCTTCCTTTAGGCTTCTGAAGAATATCCAAAGGCGGTAAAACGTAGTTTTGCACTTCCGTCTCTGAAACATCAATATTAATTGTCGGAATCGGTCCTTCGTTGGCCTCTTTCTTCGCCTCCGCCGTTGTCGCAGCTTGTGCTGCTGACGGAACCGCTTCCTCTTTCTTTTCCTCGGATTTTAACGGAATATCTTCCTCTACCTTTCCGTCTTTTACCTCATCAAATCCAATTTGGTTCGCCAAGTCAAACTTCTCAAAAGGAATCTTTTCCGGTACCTCCGTCGGAATATCCTTCGCCTTCTTTTTATCTGCTTTCGGCGCCTTTTCCTCAAAAATATCCTCTTCGTCATTTCCTTCTCTTAACGTCTTGATTCGCTCAGCAATCCAAGCCAAAATCGTCGCCGGATGAATCTCGGTCAAAAGCAAAAACGTCACTAACGCTGCACAAATAAAGATAATATATGCTCCTGCCAAACCGCAGAACTTCACAAACGGTGCCACAAATCCGCCAATCACGCCACCTCCGCAAAGTTTTTCATTTCCTTGCGTATATACATGACTGATAAACTCCGAAAATGTCGCATTTTCCAAATACAACGTTTTTTCATTGATTAAAAACAATAAAAAGCAAAGAAACAACATAAGCATCATAGAAAGTTTGAAAAAACGCTTCCGCTTTTTATTATTCTTTGTAATACATTGTATTCCGAATATCATTAAGAAAATCGGAAAAATATAAGTCACAAGCCCCATCATTCCGAAAAAGAAATCAATTACAAGGTTTCCGAAAGAACCCATGCAGCCTCGCACATATACTCCTATGATTAAAAATAACGAAAAGAAACAAATGACTACACCGGTAACTTCCTGTTCCATACTTTTATCCGGTACTTTGTTCTTTATCTTTCTTCCCATATTCCCTACTTCCTCTCTTGTAAAAGCGTCTACCTACCCTAATTTCTACCTGCATTGCAGACACAATTTATGTCTCTGCCTTCTGTACGGACAGCATTCATGCTGTCCACCTCTTACCCACGCTGCCGACTTACCTCATATAAAATCATTCCGCAAGTCACCGATGCATTTAAGGAAGTAATCTGCCCTTTCATCGGAATCTTCGCAAGAAAATCGCAATTTTTCTTCGTTAATTCCGCCATTCCGTACCCTTCGCTTCCAATAACTACCGCAATCGGACAAGTCATATCAATTCCGTCAATATTGTCCTTTCCGGCTGCATCTGTTCCCACAATCCATAAACCGTTGTCTTGAAGTTCCTTAATTGCCTCGTTAATATTATTCACTCTCGCAATCAACATATGCTCCAACGCACCGGCCGCCACTTTCGCTACCGTCTGATTCACCGGAACTGCTCTTCTCTTCGGAATAATGATACCATGAACACCCATACATTCCGCGGTACGAATCATCGCTCCTAAATTATGCGGATCTTCGATTCCATCAGCAATCAAAACAAACGCTTTCTCTTTTCTTTCTTCCGCTCTTTTTAATATATCGTCAATTTCCGAATATTGATAACTCGTCGTTTCCGCCGCAACACCTTGATGATTTTGATGATCCGTCATCTCGTCCAACTTTGATTTATGCACTTCACTAATTATTAAATGCTTCTCTCGTGCCAAATCAATAATTTTCTTCAAAGCACCGTGCGTTTCTCCTTTTTGGATAAACAGTTTATTAATCGTTCTTTCGGAATTTAACAACTCCATCACAGAATTTCTTCCAAATACAATATCACTCATCTTTTTCCCTCACTTACTCATCCAACTTCAAAATCGACATAAACGCTTCCTGCGGAATTTCCACCGAGCCTACCTGACGCATTCTCTTCTTACCCTCTTTTTGCTTCTCTAACAGCTTCCTCTTTCGAGAAATATCTCCTCCGTAACATTTTGCCAAAACATCTTTCCGCATCGCACTAATCGTCTCACGCGCAATAATCTTTCCGCCGATTGCCGCTTGAATCGGCACTTCAAACAATTGTCTCGGAATTACTTCCTTCAGTTTCTCCGCAATCTTTCTGCCACGTCCATACGCCTTATCCTTATGAACAATAAAAGACAATGCATCCACAACTTCATTATTCAATAAAATATCCAACTTCACCAATTCGGATTTCTTATAACCTTTTAACTCATAATCAAACGAGGCATACCCTTTTGTTCGAGACTTTAACGCGTCGAAAAAGTCATAAATAATCTCATTTAACGGAAGCTCATAAATCAAGGTCACCCTCGTTTCATCAAGATATTCCATATTAATATAAGTTCCCCGTCTATCCTGACACAAATCCATAATGTTTCCCACAAATTTCTTCGGAAGCATAATCGACGCCTTCACCATCGGCTCCTCCATAAAGTCGATTTCCTGTGGTGCCGGCAAATTCGTCGGATTAGACACCATGATAACTTCCCCATCCGTTTTCGTCACTCTGTAAATAACGCTTGGTGCCGTCGTAATCAGATTTAAGCCGTATTCTCTCTCTAAACGCTCTTGAATAATCTCCAAATGCAATAATCCTAAAAATCCGCAACGAAATCCAAAGCCCAACGCAATCGAAGTCTCCGGCTCAAACATCAACGCCGCGTCATTCAACTGTAGCTTCTCCAATGCCATTTTCAAATTTTCATAATCCGAACCATCCACAGGATACACCCCGCAGAAAACCATCGGAACCGCCTTTTTATAACCCTCTAAAGGCTTTTCCGTCGGATTTAATGCATTCGTAATGGTATCCCCCACTCTGGTATCCGATACATTTTTCACACTTGCTGCAATATACCCTACTTGTCCTGCTTGTAAAACCGAATTCGGAATATAACTTCCCGGTCGGAAAAATCCCACTTCGGTTACGGTAAAAGTCTTTCCCGTCGACATCATCAGAATTTGATCGCCGGCTTTTACTTCCCCTTCCATCAGACGAACATAGGAAATAGCACCTTTATAATTATCGTAAAAAGAATCGAAAATAAGTGCTTTTAAAGGTTTCTTACTATCTCCGTTAGGCGCAGGTACCTTTTTCACAATTTCCTCTAATACCGCTTCCACATTTAACCCGGACTTTGCAGAAATTCTCGGTGCATCCATCGCTTCCAAACCGATTACATCCTCAATTTCCTTCGCCACTTCTTCCGGTCTCGCATTCGGCAAATCCACTTTATTAATTACCGGAAGAATCTCCAAATCATGTTCCAAAGCCAAATAAGTATTCGCCAAAGTTTGAGCTTCTACCCCCTGCGACGCATCTACCACTAAAATAGCCCCTTCACAAGCCGCCAAACTTCTCGATACTTCATAATTAAAATCCACATGTCCCGGCGTATCAATCAAATTCAATTCATACGTCTCGCCATCTTCAGCTTTATATAACATTCTCACTGCCTGAGCTTTAATCGTAATCCCGCGTTCCCTCTCGATATCCATATTATCTAAAATCTGCTCTTCCATCTCACGTTTTGACAAAACGCCGGTCAATTCCAACATCCGATCCGCCAACGTCGACTTTCCATGGTCAATATGAGCAATAATACAAAAATTTCTAATTTTATCTTGTTGCATATACTTTCTCCTTACTACATAGTTTAAAACTTTTATCTCACGATTTTGTACGGACACAATTTATTGTGTCCTAATTCTTACCGTTTGCCTATTCTTGGATACTATGAATAGTGTCCCTACATGCTATAAGCATATCTTCACAAATAATAGTATACAAAAAAAAGCGGACTTTGTCCACTCTTTCTCTTTTTTGTCATTTTTTCACTATCGTCTTGTAAAACGAATTCTTATTTCATTTTCGCCGATCGGTTTATCATCAACATCCATCGCATAAGTAATATTGATTTCGCCGTAATTATCCTCTAACACCGTATCCACATAACTTGCAAAAACCCCGATGGAAAAAGCAGCACCTTCCGTATCATAACAGGAAAGATTTCTTTTTCCTTCCTCAAAAACCAACTGCGAATTTACTATGCCGGTACGAATTAAATTCACAACTCCGCTATTCTCTACCGTAATTTGCGTTACTGTTCCCTCCATACCGGTCAATTCGCTCTCATTATACTTTAAAGTATATGAATTTTCTTCAATTGTCAATTCGCCTTCTGTCGTCAGTTCCACATTATCGGTATTGCCACTTCCAAAATTCTGCGTTCCATCTATACTAATCATTATTTTTTCCATCTTTTTTCACCCCATCACTTTAACTATACTAAATATTACAGCTTTCGTCAAATGGGAATTTTTGAAATATATAAAAATGCGTTACAGTTCAGACTTAACAACTTATTATTTTCGCTAAAGCCTTGTACGGACAGCATTCATGCTGTCCTGCATTCCGCTTTTTCTGTGGACAGCATAAATGCTGTCCCTACACTATTTATGCTATTTCTATAATTTTAACTCTGAACAGTAACAAAAATGCTATCATTTAGTTTTAATGTTCGCGAATCATAACCGCCGGCTTAGCCGGCGGTTTGCTCTGTCCCTATAAGGGACTTTTACCGGCATGTGTCTGTCGACACATCGAAGCGGTTTGCCAACCGCACCTCTTTCTCTAATTGCCTCTAAAGAGGCCTTTTTTATTATT
>JAGBIO010000016.1 GCA_017934955.1 Clostridia bacterium | reverse complement strand
TATGCCTCTCTCTATCCGTACGGACAGCATTCATGCTGTCCACATATCCATTATGCCTCTCCCTATCCGTACGGACAGCATTCATGCTGTCCACATATTTATCCTGCCTCTTTTCCTCCGTACGGACAGCATTCATGCTGTCCACATATCCATTATGCCTCTCCCTATCCGTACGGACAGCATTCATGCTGTCCACATATTTATCCTGCCTCTTTTCCTCCGTACGGACACAATTTATTGTGTCCATACCTCCATTCTTTCTCCTACTTCGATTTCAACGCCAACTTAATAATCTCCTCAACACTCATGCCCTCCTGATAAACACTTCCCGCCATCTGAAGAGCCTCTTTATTCGAATAACCCAACACTTGAAGCGCTGTTGCCGCTTCTTCCACGTCACCTTTTGACGCATGAACCGACGCTACTGCCACACTATCATCATCCACATCTTCCTGTTTCATTTTATCCTTTAATTCAATAATCATTCTCTGTGCCATCTTTTTCCCAATTCCACTAATCTTCGTCAATCGATTCACATCATCGGTAATCACCGCCAAACTAAACTCCGCCGGCGTAATATCCGACAAAACCCCAACCGCCAACTTCGGTCCGATTCCGCTCACGCCAATCAAAAGCTCAAAAATACGAAGCTCCTCCGCCGAATAAAATCCAAACAACGATACATTATCCTCCCGCACCGCCATATAAGTATTCAACTTCACAACCGTCCCCAACTCCGGTAAAAGCTGATACGTCGAAAACGGAATCGTAAGTCTATAACCGACTCCTCCCACATCCACAATTGCCATCTCATGATTTTTATATTCCAACGTTCCTTTTAAGTACGCAAACATAACCTTTTCCCAACCTCTCATCTTAAGTCTTTTCCTTTATAATTTACCATTATATTGCTTGAATTGCAATAAAAGTACGGACAAAAGTTCTTTAAAGCTTACAGTTCAGACCTAAAATTATATATGTACCTTAAATGTTTCTTTATCTATTGTAGGGGCACAATTTATTGTGTCCTATTTCTAAGCATCTGCCTATTTCGCGGACACCATGACAGTCGAAACTTTCCAATCACTTCGTTCCTAAAGTTTCTTTGCACAGGATGTGCATTCCATTCGCTACGTTCATGGTGTTGCATCCTCGCAGAGCATTTTTGTTGTATAGGCAAAATCTTTGATTTTTCCTATACAACAAAAAAGAATGCTGACAACACTAAGTTATCAACACTCTTAAATATTGCGCTGTTAAACTAACGATCCATACCGGAATTTCTTGCTACCCTCGGCACTTCATCTTTAGCATTTTCTTTTTCCGGAGCAAACGCATTTCTTTCCGACGCAATAATTGTCGTCAATTCCTGTTCGCCCAAAATATCTCTCACTAATTCACCATCAATTCTGTCATCCGCCAAAAGTTCCGCCATAATATCGCCCGGTTCCGTCATCGCTTCCTTTTCAACGCCCCGTTGAACTCTATGATACTGCACAGCAATCACGGTTTCCGCCAATTTAATGATTCTGCTTTCCATCGAATTTTCTTTTCCCAATACGACCGCCTTTTGAGCTTCCGTAAGCTCCACACCTCTTTCTTCCGCAATTCTCAAACTGTAATCACCACGTTGCTTATTCTTCGCCGGATCAAAAGGTTCTTTACCATTGTATATGCCTTCATTTTCAGGATGAACCGTTCTCGTCACCAATGCTGCATCGGAAATTTCATTTTCCGACATCATAAGAGCTTGCTTTTCAGCCACTTTTTCGGCAACAAAGCCCGACAAAACTGCAATTCTTTGCGCTTTTTCTTGAAGAATCTCCAAAGACTCTCTACCCATACCAAAACGATCTTGCAACTTATTGTACACCTCAGACATAACAAATACCTCCTAATTTTAGTTTTAATTAAGATCTAACTATTTCAACAACTATTATTAGTTTAACATAAGTGTATAATTTTGTCAATGCTTATTGATTTTTATGTAAACTCGTGCTATAATTAATTATACGTAGAGATTTCTACGAAATCGGAGCCATTGCTCCGAATAGTCGTAAACCACGATTTAACGTGGCAGAACAAATCGAGAAGTAAAAGAAAAAGGAGAGCAAAAAAAATGAAGCAGATTAAGCAGGTTGGCACGAAGTACACGCTGAAGACCATGGACACCTCGGAGTACAACGAATTAACTCCGGCCTACCACGATCTCGAGCATCTCGAAGACGCGGAAAGAAAGGTTCGCGAGATGTATCCGAAGCACAACTACCACTGCGAGTTCTACTCCGCAACCGTCTTCGCAATCGACGTCTATGAAGACGAAGCGGGTCACAAGTTCTATCCCGAGCCGGTTGAGGTCTGGAATATGAGCTACAACGAGTGGCTTCGTGGCTTGAACTAATGCCAAAAAAAGTTGCATCATCACGGTGCAACTTTTTTTGTGGAACAACCTCTTACCTCTTTTTTGACCAAACTATATATTTTCTCTCCCTAACAAAAAATCAATTGCACTGATCTGCTTAATTCCATTATACGTCGCCTTATCATAATCCAGCGTGATCAAATATTTCGGATTATGATCTTTTATCGTATCTAACGCAGAAATTTCTCTCTCAAATGTCTTCTCATCTCTTGCCGTTAAACAAACTTGAATATATTTTACACCATCCTTGTTTCTTACCACAAAATCCACTTCTTTATCATCATTTTTCCCTATAAAGATTTCATACCCTCTTCTCTTTAACTCTAAAAAAATGATATTTTCTAAAACTCGCCCTGCATCTTTTCTCTCAATTCCACCAAGTAAATAATAGCGAAGCCCGACATCACATAAATAATATTTATCGCCGGTTTTTAAATATTCTTTTCCTCTTATATCATATCTGGATACCCGATAAATAATATAACTATCCAACAATGCACTTACATAACTTTCTATCGTATTAATAGAATTAGACCTTCCATTTGATTTTAATGTATCGCTAATCTTATTAATAGAAACTAATCTGCCTATATTATCAAACAAAAACTTAATAACACTATATAATATCATAACATCTTTTTTTTTATTTCTGGAAATGACATCTTTTAATAATACCGTATTATAAATACCATCTAAATAATTTCTTATCAACTCCGTATCATTATCTAAATAAATTAAATACGGAAATCCCCCTACTTCCACATATCTTTCATATTCTTTTAACTCATTCTTATCCTTACTTACACTAAAAAACTCCTTAAAAGACAATGGTAACATATTAATTTGCATATATCTTCCGGTCAAAAAAGTTGCAAGCTCTCCCGACAACATATAGGAATTTGAACCCGTTATATAAATATCTAAATTTTCATTTAAAAATAAACTGTTTACGCATTTTTCAAAATTTTTAACATTCTGAACTTCATCTAAAAAGATATAATTCATACTATCTTTACAAATATGATTTAATATATATTCATGCAAAACATCTGCATCCAACAAGTTATTATACTTATTATCTTCAAAGTTAATAGAAATGATTTGTTTCTCCTCAACGCCGTTTTCGCACAAATAATTCTTATATAAAGTAAATAAAGTAGATTTTCCGCATCTTCTTACACCGGAAACAACCTTTATAATGTGCTTATCTTTTAATTTTATTAACCAATTAAGATATTCCTCCCGAATAATCATAAAATCACCTTTTACTATCTAAGTATATCTTTTTTATTGATTTTTGTAAAATTTGTTCATTACAATGAATAAACTTGACAGATAAAATATTTTTATTCATTTAAACGAATGGTTTTTAGACTTTTTTTCTTTCTCACCCGCCTTTTCTTACAGCTCTTCCTTCAATCGTCTCGCAATCTCCTCTGTAATTCCGGCAATCTCACAAAGCTCCTCCACACTTGCCTCTTTTATCTTCTCCAAATCGCCGAATTTCTTTAGCAACTCTGCCTTCCGCACTTCGCCGATTCCTTCAATATCATCCAAACGCGACGCCTTTAACTTTTTACTTCGCAATAAGCGATGATACCCAATCGCCACACGATGCACTTCTTCCTGAATCTCATAAATAAACTTAAAAATCTCAGAATAATGTGCTAACGCAATATTCTTTCCGTTTACCAACAGTGCCTTCGTCTGATGCTTGCTGTTCTTCACCATTCCTACTACCGGAATCGCATACCCTGCTTCATCCACCGCACGCAGAATCGCAGAAACTTGCCCACTTCCGCCATCCGCCAAAATCAAATCCGGTAACACCGAAAATGCCTCATCCTTTGAATCCGCATTATGAAGCCTTCGGCTCACAACCTCATAGGTACAGCTGATATCGTCCTGCATCGCAACCGTCTTTATCCGAAACTTCCGATACAAATTCTTCGCCGGTTTGTTATCTACAAACGTCACCATTCCGCCTACGATATCCTCGTTTCCAATATTCGATATATCGTACGCCTCTATCTTCATAATTTCCGGAATGCCAATCAACTTTGCCAATAACTGAGAAGGATTTACCTCTTTGCTTTCTGCCTTAAAAGACTCATGTGCATTTTTCTCCGCCATCTCCAACAAGCGATTTTTCTCTCCTCTTTTTGGCACTAAAATTGTCACAGCAGAACCTCGCTTCTCTGACAGCCATTTTTCAATGTTTTCTTGGTCGGAAAGCTCATTTCGAATCAATATACTCTTAGGTATATAAAATCTCGTGCTATAAAACTGCTTCATAAAACTCTCGACAATCTCCGCTTCCTCCACATCCGAAACCTCCTGAAAACTGTACTTTTCACGTCCCACAAGTTTTCCGGAACGAACGGTAAACACCTCAATATTCGCCGTATCACCGATTTTGTTGATTCCGATAACGTCGATATCATCCTTACTCAAATTATTCATCGTCTGCTTTTCCGAAATCTTCTTCAACGCAAAGATTTTATCCCGAATGCTTCCCGCCTTTTCATACTCCAAATTCTCGGAAGCCTCTCGCATCTCCTCCGTTAACTGTTTTATAATATCCTCAATTTTCCCGTCCAAGAAATCGCAAACCTTCCGAATCATCTCCCGATACTCTACCACGCTGACCTCACCACGACAAGGCGCCAAACATTTTTTAATATGATAATTCAAGCAAGGTCGATTTTCCTTCGAAATCTCCTTAAACTCTTTTCGACACATTTTTAGCGGAAACAAATCCTTTACAAAATCCAACATTTTATGCACAGCTGTAACATCGGTATACGGACCGTAATATTTCGAACCATCATTCACGTAAGATCTCGTCATAAATACCCGCGGAAATTGTTCCTTTAATGTAACTTTAATATACGGATACGTCTTATCGTCTTTTAACATCACATTATAGGGAGGTCTGTACTTTTTAATCAAATTACACTCCAAAATCAACGCTTCTACTTCATTATCCGTCACAATATACTCAAAACGGCAAATCTTCGAAATCATCTTCTCAATTCGTGGCGACTTCGCACTTTTTTGAAAATACTGACTCACCCGATTTTTTAAATTCACCGCTTTTCCTACATATAAAATTGCATCCTCTTGATCATGCATAATATAAACTCCCGACTGATTCGGAAGTTTTTTTAATTCTGCCTTTATATCAAACATTCTTTCAATCACCACTGTTATTCTACCCTAAACAAAACAAAAAATCAATTTTATACAAATGGAATAATTTTACTGTAAAAATATTGAAAATTATTTTTTTCTGCGATATATTATCTTCAAGGAAATCTATAACGGTATGGACGGTTAGCCACTTCGAAAGTGAGGTGGTTTTTATGGACCAATTAACTTTAATATTATTATTGCTTATCGTAGTCGCTATTAAAGAATTAATAAAGTACATAAAAAAATAACCGCTCCCATGTCAAAGTCAGCGGTTATTTTTAACTAAAATGCTTTGGCTAACCGTTCATACGGTTTCCTTTTCTATTTTTAGTATACTATATTTTCCTGTATTTGTCAAACAAACAACGGATAACTAAAGTCATCCGCCAAAATCAAAATTA
This sequence comes from Clostridia bacterium, assembly GCA_017934955.1. GTDB lineage: Bacteria > Bacillota > Clostridia > TANB77 > RGIG9151 > RGIG9151. The sequence goes on along the minus strand of JAGBIO010000016.1, from coordinate 38,403 downwards.
TTGCTCATTCTTTAATTCTTCTTCATATTTCGCTAAAATCGCTGTTTGAATCTTCTCTCTTGCTGTTGCATTAATAGGATGTGCAATATCTTTGTGTAAATTTCTTCTGTCTTCGGAATACTCTTCCTCCGATACCTCTTCATTTCTTCTGTTCTTTAGCGGTTTGCTCGGCATCGCTATAAACAAGCCGTTCTTGCCATCAATTACTTTAATATCCTTTACTACAAATTCATCATCAAAGGTTACTGTAGCATAAGCCTTCAAATTTCCCTCTGAATGCATGATTTTTACCTTTACGTCTGTTACCTGCATAATGTGCACCACCTTGTAATTAGATTTAATTCGGGCATAACTCCCTTCCTTAATACTTATGTATTCTACACAAATTCAAAAAATCCTTCCAATTTTTTGTAAAATTTTATTATTTTTGTTACAATTCAGACTATATTTTTTTGTAACAATAGCACAGACACTGTAGGGACACAATTTATTGTGTCCTAATTCTATATCATCTGCCTATTCCGCGGACACAATAAATTGTGTTCCTACAGCGATTATGCCGTCATTGTAGGGGACGGCGTCCTCGACATCCCGATAAGTTACAAATAGCGAAAAGAAAAAACAGGATGGGAAAACCATCCCCTACTATAACAACTTATTTTTTAACACATCGCAAAACACTTGAATAAGATATAAAAAAAAGTATAATATATATGTATTTTTTTGCAGAAAACAGTTTATAATTCTCTGTAAATGGAGGGGTTTATAATGATTTTTGATAAAATTTTTCCACCGGCAGTGATTCACATGATTGGAATTGGCGGAATCAGTATGAGTGGGCTTGCTGAAATTTTGAAGAATAAAGGATACATAGTAAAAGGGTCTGATATGACAGAAAGTTCGGTTACCGAAAAATTAAACAAATCCGGAATACCGGTCTCCATCGGGCATGATCCTAAAAATATCGGAAATGCTGATGCAATTATCTTTACGGCAGCAATAAAAAAGGATAACCCGGAATATAGGGAGGCGGAAAGAAGAAATATTCCGCTCATTGAACGTTCAGTTCTTTTAGGAGAAATTACAAAAATGTTTCCGGAAACCATCGCTGTTTCCGGTACACATGGGAAAACAACCACTACCTCTATGTTGGCTTCTGCTTTTTTGGAAGCCGGAAAAGACCCGACGGTTACCGTTGGCGGGGAATTGGAGAAAATCCATGGAAACTATAAAATCGGAAACGATAAATTTTTGATTACCGAAGCTTGCGAATACGTAGAAAGCTTTTTAAAGTTTTTCCCTAAAACAGCGATTGTATTAAACGTAGATGCCGATCATCTTGATTACTACAAAGATCTTCATCACATCCAAACTTCCTTTCAAAAATTCTTGGATAAACTTCCGGAAAATGGCTTTGCCGTTTTAAATGCAGATGACAAAAATTCACAAGATTTAATTTCAAATACCAAAGCAACCGTCTTTACCTTCGGTATTGAAAACAATGCAAATTATATGGCAAAGAATATTGCTTTTTCAAATGAGGAAGTAAAATACGATTTCTATAAAGACGGAACCTTTCAAGATACCATTACGCTTCATGTATTCGGCAAACACAATATTTATGACTCCTTAGCTTGTCTTGCGGTTTGTGACTTATACCATCTTCCTTTAAAAAATGTAAAAAATGCACTTTCGGAATTTTCCGGTGCCAAAAGAAGATTTGAGAAAAAAGGAAGCTTAAATGGAGCCGCTATTTATGATGATTACGCACATCATCCGGCGGAAATCAAGGCGACGCTTTCGGCGGCAAAAGCAAAGAAATTGAACCGAATTATTTGTGTTTTCCAACCGCATACCTATTCCCGTACCAAAGCGCTTCTTACAGAATTTTCACAAGCTTTTGCAGACGCAGACCAAGTCATTGTAACCGATATTTATGCTGCTCGTGAAAAAGATACCGGATTGATTTCTGCAAGCGACTTAGCAGATAAAATCAATTCTGTTTCGCAAAACGCGATTTATATGAAGAATTTTTCGGAAATTGAAGATTATTTGAAGAAATCTCTTTCAGAAGGCGATTTATTTTTAACAATTGGTGCAGGAAATGTTTATCAAATCGGAGAAGATTTAATAAGCGACTGATTTTTATTGTGTCTTATGATAAAATGTATAAACGGAGGTGAGCAATTTGAACGTAACTGCGATTATCCCTGCTTATAACCCCGACAAAAAATTTCTTGTGGTAATTGAGGGATTGGTACAAGCCGGTTTTAATCATATTATTGTAGTAAATGACGGAACAGATGAAAAGTATAAAAGTTTGTTTGATAAAGTTCGAAAAAACAAACATTGCGTACTGTTGGAACACGAAGAGAATTTCGGGAAAGGTAGGGCCTTAAAAACAGCATTTAAATATTTCATAAAACACTACCGGGATGATATCGGCGTAGTTACTTTAGATGCGGACAATCAACATAAAGTAAAAGACGTTCTGAATTGTGTAAAATCCCTTCAAGAACATCCGAATGATTTAATTTTGGGTGTCCGAAACTTTAATTTGGAAAATGTACCGAAAAAGAGTTGTTACGGAAACAAGTTGACATCGTTAGCGTTTAAGGTGTTTTGCGGTCTTACCATCAGCGATACCCAGACAGGTTTACGGGCTATTCCTACATATTTTGCGGAACAATTAATTAATACCGTCGGAGAGCGGTTTGAATTCGAAACCAATATGCTTTTAGAAACAAAGGAATATAAAATAGCGATTCGGGAAGTGCCTATCGAAACCGTTTATATTAACGGAAATACTTCCTCGAATTTTAATCCTTTGATTGATTCTTTTAGCATTTATAAAGTTATCGCGAAATTCATGTGTTCTTCCTTTACCTCCATTCTTTGCGATTATGCTTTATTTATATTATTAAATGCGCTATTCGGATTTTTGGCACCCGCATGGTCACTTTTGATTGCAACCGTTACAGCAAGACTGACTTCTTCGTTTTTAAATTTTAACCTGAATCGAAAACTTGTCTTTAAAAGCAAATCGAAAACAAGGGTCATTCTTGCAAAATATTATACCTTAGCCGTTTGTTTGATTATTTTATCCTATTGGGGAATTTTATTTTTATCTACCCAAGTCATGGTGCCGGAAGTTGTTGCAAAAATGCTGATCGACATTCTGTTATTCTTAATCAGTTTCCGCATCCAATCCAATTGGGTGTTTGGCTGATTTCGCTTGGAGGGTTTTATGGAAACAACAGCAGAAAAGAAAATATTGCCGAAACTATCGCAATTTTTCTTGGCTTTTTTAATATTTCTTTTATTAGTCTTACTGTTTTTAATCGGATGTATTACCATTACTTTTAAGGGTCCTTCCCCTATCGCGAAGGATATTCTTGTCACTACTTTTTTAGAAACAAGTGCCTTAAAATTTATTCCGAAGTTGTATTTTTCAGAAAAAGAAATCAATCAAATTCTTGAAAACAATGCAGTTATGGACTCAGAAGAAGTTTCAGACGTCGGCTTTGTTTTTGAAGAAAATGCCACCGAGAAAGAGAATATTGAAATAATCGACATCTCCGGAAAAACATTTAAAGGAAAGTTAATGATTATACAAGATCCTTCCCGTATAAAATTAGCGGCACTCTCTTCTTTTGATAGCGAAAAGATGGGAAAAAAAGTAGAAGAATTCGTTAAACAAGAAAATGCAATTGCCGGAATTAATGCCGGTGGTTTTGAAGATGTAAACGGTGTCGGAAAAGGCGGACAACCGCTCGGATTGATGATAAAAGACTCTCAAATCATAAACGGAACCGAAGACCGTGTTGATACTTTAATCGGTTTTAATCAAGAAAACAAACTCATTGTCGGAAGAATGTCCGGAAAAAAAGCCTTAGAATTAGGAATGCGGGATGCCGTAACATTCGGACCTGTTTTTATTGTAAACGGAAAAGCACAGAAATTTTCCGGAGTCAGCGGTGGGCTAAATCCTCGTACCGTCATCGGGCAAAGAAAAGACGGGGCTGTTTTATTATTAGTCATTGACGGAAGACAGGCACAAAGTTTAGGTGCCACTTACGAAGATTGTATTAAAATTATGATGGAATATGGGGCCTATAATGCCGCAAACTTAGACGGCGGGTCTTCCTCTATTATGGTTTATCAAGATGAAATCATTAATACTTGCGCTTCTTTATACGGCTCACGCAGAATGCCTGCCGCCTTTATCGTAACAAAATAATTTGTACGGACAGCATTTATGCTGTCCTATTTGAAAAATATCAGCAGAAAGCGCTTTGTACGGACACAATTTATTGTGTCCTATTAGGAAAATATCAACAGAAAGCAATTTGTACGGACAGCATTCATGCTGTCCTATTTGAAAAATATCGGCAAAAAACGCTTTGTACGGGCAGCATTTATGCTGTCCCATTTGAAAAGTATCGGCAAAAAACGCTTTGTACGGACAGCATTCATGCTGTCCCATTTGAAAAGTATCGGCAGAAAGCGGTTTGTGCAGACAGCATTAAAATAGCAACCTACCAAAAGAAAGGAATAATTACATTGAAAAAATTCTTTATACTTACGATCGTTCTTATGATTGCACTTTGGACAACTCTTTGGGTTTCCTTGTCAAATTATGAAGACTCCTTCCCCAATACCGCGATTTCTCAATATGTGAATAACTTGGTTCCGGATGTGGATAACTTTCAAATTGTCAAAACCGATAAAGAAAACCGATTCGAAATCTATCATGAAAATACTTGCATTTTGATAGTAGAAGCACAAAAACGGAAGGAAGAATGGAACATTACTTTAGCGGAAAATAAAATTCCGCCCATTACCATCACCGTTCCGACAGCTTCAAAAGTAGAAATCGAAGGAAAACTTTTGGGAAAGGAATCTCTTGTTTCCACACAATATCCCGCTTCTTATTCCCTCTTAGCCGACCCCGAATACGCGCCAAAACAAGAAACCTATCAAATCAATAATTATCTTTTTCTCCCGGAAATTTCGGTAACTACACCGGAAAATTCGCCATGTGAAATTGCTACTGAAGGAAAAAACGTTATCGCAAACCTTCCGCTTTCTTCCGAAGAACAGCTTACCTTACAGGAAGAATTAACAGAAACCGCAAAACTCTACGCAAGATACATCACAAACGACGCGAAATTCTCTGAACTTTCCGAACATCTTTATAAAAACTCGTCCTACTACAAAGAAATCCGTAACTTCTTCAACGACTGGTACGCCCACGACTCTTACGACTTTCGAAATATAACAAATTCAAACCTCCGAAAAACAGCCGAAAACGCCTTCGAAGGAGAAATTTCCTTCGACTATATCCAAAAGAAAGGAAGAAAAGAAATTGTCTTTCCGTCTCACTACCACATCCCATTTATCAAAATTGACGGGAAATGGCTTGCCTTAACCATTGAAATTATGTAGAAAAAAGGGCTATAAAAAACTGCCTCAGAAAAATAAAATTTTCAAAATAATGAAAATTTTATTTTTCTGAGGCAGTTTTTTATAGCCCTTTTTTTCTTTTCAACTAAAACAACGCATTTCCCGTTGTTCTTGGGAACGGAATGACATCTCTGATGTTACTCATTCCGGTTACATACATAATCATTCTCTCAAAGCCAAGACCGTATCCGGCATGCTTTACACTTCCGTAACGTCTCGTATCTAAATACCAATCGTAATCCTCTTCCTTCATACCCAGTTCTTTAATTCTGTTAACAAGGACATCATAACGTTCTTCTCTCTGACTTCCTCCGATAATTTCTCCAACGCCGGGAACTAATAAATCTGCCGCCGCGACCGTCTTTCCATCGTCATTCTGACGCATATAAAACGCTTTAATATCCTTCGGATAGTCTGTCAAGAATACAGGTTTCTTAAAGATTTTCTCTGTAATAAAACGTTCATGTTCTGTCTGTAAGTCGATTCCCCAAGAAACCGGATACTTAAATTCACTTTGATACGGCTGTAACAACTCCACTGCCTTCGTATAGCTTAATCTCTCGAAATCGCTCGAGACAATCAACTTTAATCGTTCCAATAAACCTTTATCGATAAACTGGTTGAAAAATTCCATTTCTTCCTTTGCATTATCCAATAAATACTGAATAATGTACTTCACCATTGCTTCCGCCGTATCCATATAATCATTCAAATCCGCAAAAGCCATCTCCGGCTCAATCATCCAAAATTCCGCCGCATGACGTGCTGTATTGGAGTTCTCTGCACGGAACGTCGGACCGAAGGTATAAATATTGCCATACGCCATCGCAAACGTTTCTCCGTTTAACTGACCACTTACCGTTAAGTTTGTGGATTTTCCGAAAAAGTCCTGCGAATAATCTATTTTTCCATCCTTCGTCTTTGGCGGATTCTCCATATCTAACGTCGTTACACGGAACATCTCTCCTGCTCCTTCGCAGTCACTTCCGGTAATTAACGGTGTGTGCACATACACAAATCCCTGTTCTTGAAAAAACTTATGAATCGCATAAGCCACCAACGACCGAACGCGAAATACTGCAGAGAAAGTATTTGTTTTGGGTCTCAAATGCGCAATTTCTCTTAAATACTCAAAAGTATGTCTCTTATTTTGAAGCGGATAACTCGGACTGGATTCTCCTGCAATTTCAATCGACTCCGCCTTAATTTCAAACGGTTGTTTTGCTGTCGGGGTTTCCACCAAAATTCCCTTTACAATAATGCTTGCCCCGATATTCAATTTCACAATATCCGCAAAGTTAGGTAATTTATCCTCAAAAACAACTTGAAGACTCTTAAAAAAACTTCCGTCATTTAATTCAATAAATCCAAAAACCTTAGAATCCCGAAGATTTCGAATCCAACCGGCTACCGTAATTTCCTTATTGGCGTATTCTTTTGTATCGCGAAATATCGCTCTGATTTCTGTACGTTTCATAATTTTTAACCCCTTTTACTATAATTTTTTCTCCAAACGGCTGAAATATTCATCAATCACCTTCACATCGTTCAAATGCTTCTCTCCGCCGACTTTCTCTTTCCATTTTTTCGTCTCCGCAAGACTCAAAATATGATATCCGTCAATTAAATCCGAGTTTTGCATCACTTCATCCATATCGTCCAAAAAGCCTTTATTGGTATGCGTAAAGCTGATTCCGTCGATATCCAAATAATCGCCTTTCATCTTATCCGGATACTTCATACTCAATTTCTCCCAAAGACTATCCTTTACCAGCACATCCAAATCATGATTCTTCTCTTTTAAGCCACGAAGCACCATCGGCGCACTTCCGTAAATTACAAAGTCCTCTTTGGAAAGATTCATTGCCTTTAGTTTATCCAAACTCTTCAATTTTCTTGTGTACATCTGCTTCACTCCTTATCGGATTTCTTCTATTTCATCCCACGAAAAATGTTTCTTCTCTTCTTTTTTCTCCGGTTGACTACTGCAAAACAATTGAAACTCACAGAGTTTACAACGTTTCAAATACTTTTCTCTTTCGAATTTATCATAATCATAATTATATATCTTTTCCATCAAAAAAACTATATCTTTTTCATCTTTTTTATATTCCTCTTCCGAATAAACCATCTCACCAATAACACACTCATTCTCCGGGCTAAAGTAACTCATCTTTATTTTAGAAAAATCCGTATCAAACCCGAAAATGTCTTTCATACATTTCTTTAGCACATACCGATACACTTTCGTCTGCAGCGACTCCAAGTATCGCTTCGCCTTATCCGGCGAAGAATTGGTTTTCCAATCCCAAATTTCAACCGATAAATCCGGCTTCACGATCACCAAATCAAAATTTGCTTCAAGCCGCACCAATCCGTCAGAATAACGAATTGTATACTCCGGATAATATTGATTTTTCGAATCCAACGGAAAGTAATTTTTCAAATGACAATACGCATCATACAGCTTCTCGTTTGTCTTTAATCCTTCCTCAAAAACCGGAATCTCGTTAAAATATCGTTGCGCCGTCTCATGAAAGTCATTTCCAAACTCAATTTTCTCCTCTGCGTCTAATGAATCATCCTGCTGCCATTTCACATTATCAATATATTTTTTCTTAAACTGAAAGGGACAGTTTTGGAAGGTATTTAAAGAATTCTGTGTAAAATAAAAATACTTCTTCTCCTGCAAATTCATAAAACCCCACCTTTACTCCGAAACATTTTGTCCTGCAATCACATCGAAATACGCCGATTTTTTTGTAATTCGATTATTTACGGTAGAAAGAAATAAACGTTCCTTTGCCCTTGTAATGCCCACATACAACAGCCGAACTCTTTCTCCGATAAAATCCAATTTCCCGTTTAACTGAAAATCAATCTCGCTACCGTCACCAAACACCTGATGAAACTCTTTCTTCAAAACTGCCGAAGGACAACGGAAGGTCGGTCTCAAAAAGTAAATATCCGTCTTAAACTTATCATTTACCATCGCCGGAAAATCATCTGCCGTAATACTTCCCAAAAAGACATTATCCCATTCCAATCCCTTTGCTTTATGATACGTCGAAATCGCTACAACACCGGGTTTTGCCTCATAACCTTTTAACTCAAACACCAAATTCGCAAAATAATTAAAAGCATTCTTAGGCTTCAATAACTCAAACGCTAAATCACTCAACTTATAGCGCGGATCATCCGCAAATAAAAACTTAATCCCCGACGCCACCTTTTGTGCAATCGCTACTTCTTCGCGATTAAAATTAAGTTTTTCCGAAATATACAGCACTAACTTTTCCGGAATCGTAAAAGGAAACTCCAAAAAGTCTTTTAGCTGTGTACGAATTGTTAAAAACGCTTCCCAAGCCGGAGTTTCACGTAAACTTTCATCGTATTCCTCCTCATTAATCTCTCCCGCCATCGGATAAAACAATTCCTCAATATTTACATACTTTAATTTCTCTAACAAAAGTTGAAATCCCTCTATCTCATTATTCATCATCACTTTTATAACTTCTATCAACTTTTCATTTCGATCCGGTGATGCAATAAAATCTAAGATTCGTCCCAACAAAATCAACGTATAATTTCGTTCTTCCGAAGAATTGTCCAAATACTCATACGGAATCTCCTTTTCCTTTAGAAGATTGATAAATGCTCCGATCTTAAAAGCATCCGGCAAAAGTACCGCCGTCGTTTTCTCAGGAAATTCCGAAAGAATCGCCTGACATTTCTCCGCAATTCCAAGCAATTCATCTTCTTTTTTATTAAACACACTCGCAAAAACCGCGTCCCCTTCCACCACAGGATTCGGAAACTCATCATCCTCCGAAACCGGTTGTATGTACTGCGGAAGCAAACTCTCCCGACAAGCAAACGTTGGATGAAAGTCACGCACATACCGCACAAACTCATTTGCTGTCCGAATAATCTGCAAAGAATTACGACTTGACTGCACAATCCCGAAAGTTTTTACATTCTTATCTTCACAAAACTCCTTGAAAAGTTTCATATCGCTATTGGCAAAAGTCGTCATAATCGCCTGATTACTATCTCCCACCCGTAAAAAATTTCCGTTTGCACCGGCAATCAATTTCAAAATTTCCGTCTGTATCTTATTGGAATCCTGTGCCTCATCCTCACAAACAAAAGTATATTTTTTTCGATATTTATCTAAAATCAAGGAGTCTTTCATCAAGATTTCCTTTGCTTTTAACAACATATCTTCAAAATCAATCAAGCCTTTTCGTCTTAGCCGCTTTTCATATTCAAAATAAATCTGCGCCGCAATTTTCAATAAAGAAACCGCGCCGAAGCCTTTTACTTGATTTAACGCCTCTTTCGGTGTAATGCCATTCGTCTTAAAATCCGAAATCGTCGTACTCATTAACTGCAAAAACGTCGCATCCCACTTCTTCGAAAGCTTATCATATCCGGTCTTCTGCAGTGTATTCTCATCCAAAAAGTACATATACACTCTCTGATTTTCACCAACACGTTTCCAAGCCGTAATTGCATCCTTTAGCAGATTATTCTTCTGAGCCCCATCAATAACCTCAACCTCTTCATTGATTCCCACCAAATCAGGGCGCTCCTTAATAATCTGCAAGCACAAACTATGAATCGTCGAAACATAATAATCCCGTGAGGTAATGCCACGTTTCTCCAACTCTGCCGAAATGCGCTGTTTAAAATTATTCACCGCTGAAGTCATATACGTCACAATCAAGATTTTTCCGGGTTTCGGCAACCCCTCCGTAATCACTTCAATCGCCCACTTTGTAAGCGCAAACGTCTTTCCGCCCCCCGGAATCGCCGGAACTCCGCAATATCCGCTTCGATAAGTTTCTACCAATTCTTTTTGACCAACTCTAAGCATTCTCTCTCTCCAAATTCAATTTTTTCATAATTTCTTCTTCTTTTTCCCGCATAACCTTTTTCTCGTCTTCTTCCATATGATCGTATCCCATCAAATGAAGCATTCCGTGCGCCAACAAATAGCAAAACTCCCGCTCAAAACTATGCCCGTACTCCTCCGCCTGCGCCACCGCATGTTCCTTCGAAATCACGATATCACCGATATATACCATTTCTTCCGTCTGTGTCTTTAACTCTTCCCATTCTTCCTTTTCATACCCCGGAAAAGAAAGCACATCCGTCGCCTTATCAATCTTTCTCTGTTCCCGATTCACAATCCGGATCCGCTCATCATCCGTCACAACCATACTCAAATTCACATCACAAACCGCATCCTCTACCGCAAGAGCCGTCTCCACAACCCGGTAAATCGCTTTCTCTAACTCCTTTTCTTCTTCAATCTCCCACAAAATATCCACTTCCACCTTTTTCATCCCAAGCACCGCCTTTTGTGCTCATTTTAACACAAAAAAAGACCCATGTAAACGATTTTGCATCGGGAACGTTTCCATTTCCTTACTGATCAGATATTATCTTCTTTCAATAAATGCTGCAACCATTGTTGTAGGGACAGCATTTATGCTGTCCCTACAGTGGCTGTGCTATTTTTATAACTTTCGAAAAATATCGGTAGAAAATCATTTGTACGGACACAATTTATTGTGTCCACAAAATAGGCAGACAGTAAAGTTCTGAACTGTAACAATTTGGGTAACAATTTCCGTTACTGGTCAGACTTAAATTTATATATGTACCTTAAATTTTCTTCAGTCTATTGTACGGACAGCATTTATGCTGTCCTACTTTTCTGCCTTTTCTGTGGACAGTATGAATGCTGTCCCTACATTGTTTGTGCCTTCTCTATAAATTTGAGTCTGATTAGCAACCAATTTTCCACATTTTGCATGCGCATCGTATTTACATTAGGCATATTATTTGATATAATAATTTTATAGCGTAAGAAAATTTTACGCTATGATAGAATTACTAACAGAAAGGAGTATTCACAATGGCTAATACAAGTATGAATATCCGTATGGATTCCGACATTAAACAAAAAGCACAAAAAATATTTGCTGAACTAGGTATGGATACTACAACTGCAATTAATATCTTTCTTCGTCAAGTTATTCGCACAAATGGGTTACCTTTTGAAGTAAAAATTGATACCCCGAATGCAGAAACAATTGAAGCACTTCAGGAAATTGAAAAATTAAAAGAAGACTCAACAAAAAAAACTTATTCCACCTTTTCAGAACTACTAAAGGACGTGACTGATGATGTATAATCTTGTTCCTTCTACCAAGTTTAAAAAAGATTTTGCCTATACAAAAAAAAAATAATCATATCTGCTAAACTTACAGCAACTATGATTATTTTTTTTTGTGAAAACAACAAGGTTCCCGGGACCCAACAACGAGCTTCGCTCGTTATTGTTGGGTGGGCTCTTATTTTCACTATTTTCCCTTTTGTAAATTACAATAAATCTTCTAACACGTACCTTGCAGAGATTGGAGTTACCGTATTTTTCGCAAGTTTACGAATAATTTGAGTTACTTTCTTCACATCATCGCTCACATACTCCTGCGTATATTCTTCGATATTCTCCGCTTCTCCCTTCTTCTTTTTAACAATTTTCACTCCGTATTCCGAAACGGACTTCTGAGGTTCGACTAAATAGTACTCCAACAATACATCGGAAACTCTTGCTAAGTTTTTTGCTACTTTTAATACTTCTGACATAACGCCACCTCCATTGTTAACGATAACTAAATTATCCAACATATGGAAGTCAATGTCAATCAAAACAACTCGACTTATTTCGACAAAATTATACAAAAGTTGACACCTTTTATACCTAAACTTTCACCTAACTTCTCACAACCGACAACGCAGCCCTATCGAAATCGCAAAGTCTTACAAACGAACTCTCGACATCCTGTAACGTAATATCCCGATATCCTTCCGCATACTTGAAAATATCCACACCACGGAAAATATCCGCCATAAACATATGCGCAATCTTATCTACCGAATTAAACTGCCGAATATAATTTCCCATCAATCTCTTCTTTGTTCTATCAAAAGTTTCCGCATCCAAGCCACTCTCTTTTGCCTGTCTTAACGTACCTTCAATCTTTTGCACCGTTTTTTCCGGATCTCTCGACTCACCCGAAATATTAAAGAAACAATATTCCTTTTCAAAAGTAATATCAAAATCCAACGGCGAAGTAATCAAGCCCGACTCATAAAGCTCCTCATACAAATCCGAACTTTTTCCGCATAACATCTCCAACGCAATATTTACCGCAATCTCGTCCTTCGTACGGTCAATTTCCTTCGGATTCGCCTTAAATCCATACATAAACAACGGTTGCGCCACGTCACATTTCTTCTCAACCTTCTTCGAGGCAATCTCTTTCGGCTCCTCCGCATAAAAACGCTTAATCTCTAACTTTTCCTTCTCCGTCGGCACATTTTTCTCAATGATTTCGAAAACCTCCTCCGGGTTCACACCTCCAACCACCAAAATCACCATGTTAGACGGATCATAAAATGTCTTAAAGCAACGATACAACAGCTCCCTGTCAATCACGGAAATCGTATCAACCGTTCCTGCAATATCCTTTCTCACCGAAAAATTCTGATATAGCGCATTAATAAAATTAAAATACAACTGCCAATCCGGGTCATCCTCATACATCCGAATTTCCTGTCCGATAATTCCCTTCTCGTTCTCCACGCTTTCTTCTGTAATATACGGATTCTGCACAAAGTTCAGCAAAAGCTCAAAACTCTCTTTAAATCCGTCAGTACAAGAAAACAAATAAGAAGTATGCGTAAAACTGGTATAAGCATTCGAACTCGAGCCCATCGCCGCAAACTTATCCATCGCACTGCCATCTCTCTGTGAAAACAACTTATGCTCTAAAAAGTGCGCCACACCATCCGGCACTTTTATTTTCTCTCCCGTCTCCGGCAAAATAAACTCATCATCAATCGACCCAAAATTCGTCGCAAACATGGCATACGTCTTTTGATAACCATTTTTCGGAATCACAAACGCCCGTAAGCCGCATTTATATTCTTTTTGCACCATAGACTCTTTCAATAATTCACAATTTATCGTCTCCACTACTAAACCTCCTTTTGATATTTGTATTTTCATTTAATGAAATCTCAGCTCTTATTTGTACGGACAGCATTCATGCTGTCCTGATTTCTGCCTTTTCTGTGGACAGCATGAATGCTGTCCCTACAAGATTGTGCCATTATTTTAGCAGATACAATCCATCCGGTAATTCTACTTTTTCCTTATGATTGACTTGAAGTCATAAAATAAATCGTATTCAACGACACTCTCTTCGAGATATTCACAACCTCTTCTACCGTCACTTTTTGAATCTTCTCTATAATCTCATCAATCTTCAAAGAAGTACCCAATAAAATCTGACTATAATTGAAATCTAAAAGTTGCACTTGTTCGTCCTTCATTGACTTCAAACTATTTACCAAGGTTTTTATCGTCGTCTCATACTCGTAATCGCTGATTTTTCCTTCCGAAATATCCTTCACCTGTTCTAAAACCGTATCCAACGCCTTTTGGTAATTCGCAATTTCAATTCCGCAACTGATTCCAATTGTGGATTGGAATTTATCGAAACGAGAAAACGCATAATACGCCAAGCTGTATTTCTCCCTTACGTTCTGGAATAATTTTGACTGCACACCGCCACCCAAAATGCCGTTATACACCATAATCTGAAAATACTCGTCGCTGTTAATATCGATATTCACATTATACCCAAGCGATAATTTTCCCTGATTGATATCAAACTGCTCAGTAAACGTTTTCACATCATTAACTGCCGGTAACGAATGAATTTCCGCATTCAACTTCTCGCGATCCACAAATGCAAACTGCTCTTGTAAAGCCTTCACTTCGCTTTCCTCAAACTTACCCGACAAGACAATATCCACTTGATAATCCTTTACCATTCGCTGATAAGCCGCTGTCAAAGCTTCCGGACTAATCTCGTCTACCTCTTCTACGCTCCCAAACTCACAAAGTCCCATCGGCTCTCCGTCAAACATCAATTCATAACATCTTTCCAACGCATATTGAACCTTATCGTTCTTTCGCGACTCAATCAAATCTTTCAGATTTTCCTTTTCCTGTTCCACATACTCTTTTTTAAAAATACCATTTTCCAAAAGCGGATGAAAAACAATCGACTGAATCACCTTTGCAAGCTCTATCAAAGGATTTTCCTCTGCCTGCACAAACTGCTGATTCACAACTTCACCGTAAAAGCGCAGAATCTGGTATTCCCCTTTTTTCGAAACACCACAATCAAACTTCGCCCCATACAAACTTTCCAACTTCTTAGAAATATCTTTCATTGTCGGATATTCCATACTTCCTCTTCTTAAAACTGCCGGAACAAGTGCATTTACCGCAGCGGTTTCCCTTTGAATCGGAACCGCAAAAAAGAGTCCCAACATTCCGGTTTTAAACTTATCGTTTTCAACAAATGTATATCGTATTCCTTTCAAAAAAACTCCCCCTCTCATCCAGTCATCTATCAGTATATTATAACCAACTATATCGATTCAATAGCAAAACTCAATTTAATATGCTGAAATCCGATTTAGTCAGTTGATTCATCTTGCTAAAATCCGTAGTTTGATTCCGCTTAATTTTATTTCGAATGTTCAACATTTTCAAATCCGTTTCCGAAATTACATCCGCGCAACCCTTTAGCTCCTCCATAATCTCAGCTTCCTGTGAAATATCTTTCTTATACTTCAACTCATGCTCCAAACTTGCCCAAAAATCCATCGCAATCGTTCGAATCTGCACCTCTACCCGCATCGGCTTCTTCTTATCTGAAAAAAACACCGGTACCTCCACAATCAAATGCAAACTCCGATAACCGTTTTCTTTCGGTGCCTTTATATAATCTTTTACTTTAATCAAAGTAATATCATCCTGCTGAATTAGCATATTCGCCACCAAATAAATATCATCAATAAAAGAACATATTACCCGAATTCCCGCTACATCATTGATATACTTTTCAACCGACTCCACTGTAATATCTTGTCCGTATTTCTGTAACTTTTTCGCAACACTAAGCGGCTTTTTAATTCGTGAACTAATAAACTCAATCGGATTTCTCTCATTCTTAGCAGACAAATCGTCATTTAATATCTCCAACTTTGTACGGACTTCCTTCACCGCACAATTATACATCATCATTAACTCCTGATACTGCTGTGCCTGATTCAAAAAATACTTCTGTTCCCCCGATAAATCCTCGTATTTCGGTAGTTGATTCTTTTGAGGAAGAGGAATCATAAGATTATGCTCCATTTTTTATCACCTTTCCTTTCATAACCTTACAATACATCTTTATCTTATTCCAACCCGCTTGTCAATCAAATTCACAAAACATTCAATATCTACGTTACTGCTCAGAATATATATCGGGACGTCGAGGACGCCGTCCCCTACAATGACGGCATAATCGCTGTAGGGACACAATTCATTGTGTCCGCGGAATAGGCAAACGATAGAATTAGGACACAATAAATTGTGTCCCTACAAATGACGTTCTACCTTTTCTGTGGACAGCATTTATGCTGTCCACAGAAGAAAAAAACTCCCTTCACCTTTTACAGTGAAGAGAGTTTTCCTTACATAGACACACTCACATCAAATACGATTTGATCTTTTCCTTCCAACGACCATCCCGTAATTCCTCGAGGTATCGTCTCACAAACTCCTTTTGCCACAATCTTACGGGCAGCAGGCGGAAGTTTTACCGTTGCTTTCACATTGCTCTTATAAGGAGCCCCGGGCTGCATAGAGAGAAGTTGCAAGTCAATAACCTGATACAGAGACATTGCCGTGTTGCGAATCTTTTCCGCAAGATATTTTTGTGCCAAACAATGGCACCAGTTTTCCCTCTCTTCGTAAAACGCTTGCGTAAAATTAAAGTGTACTTCCGCAATTTCCGGATTTTTCTCCTTACCGCAATCGAAATATGCGATAAATCCATATTCTCCAAGTTTTTCACGAACGACCTCATTCAGAACTTCTCGATACGTCTGCGAAAGTACCGCCTTCGGAATCTGAATAAAAACCTCTTCGGAAATCTTTTCACCTAAATCGCCCTTTTCCCAACAAGCAATCAGATCAGGTCTCATAGAAGCACAAACCGACTCCATCTGCGTCGCCAACTGAGCCTCAACCTGCTTTTCAAGCTCCACCTTCAGTTCGCTCCGCTTCTGATCCATCTCCGCTTCCCTCTCGAGAAAATACGCATTATAATCCTTTTCCATTTTACGACTTCCTTTCTTCTACGTCCTTCGCCAAAGCGAATTTTGAAAAAAATACAACTGTTTCATTATAGCACAGCACTCGCGCTTATGTCAACAAAATATATTACAATATTATTGTCTTATGTTACTAGTCAGACTTAATATTTTCTATATGGCCGAAATGTTCTGTATTCCTTTGTAGGGACACAATTCATTGTGTCCTAATTCTACTGTCTGCCCATTCTGCGGACACAATAAATTGTGTCCCTACAGTATTTCTGGCTTCACTATAAGTTTGAGTCTGAATTGTAACTGTCTTATATATGTACTTTAAATGTTTCTCAGATTATTTGTACGGACAGCATTTATGCTGTCCTGCTTCTCTTCCTTTTTTGTGGACAGCATGAATGCTGTCCCTACAATAGATTAAGAAACCCTAAAAATAATTTACAAAATACAAGGGAGTTCTATCACTGAACTCCCTCTTTCGTTATTGTTCCACTACTTCGGTATGATATGCCGTCGTAGTTGCAATTTCAATTAATCTTCTCGGCTCATCGCCTTTCTTCACAAACGGATTTTTTGTCAAAGCCGTCTTTAAAACCGTCTCCATGGTAGTTGCCGGAACAAAATTAATTTTTTCTCGAATATTCTCCGGAATATCCTCCAAATCCTTCTCATTATCCTTCGGAATCACAATTGTTTTAATTCCTGCACGATAAGCTGCAAACACTTTTTCCTTTAATCCGCCAATCGGTAAAACTCTGCCTCTTAACGTAATTTCTCCTGTCATCGCCACTTCTCTTCGAACCGGAATACCGGTTAAAGCAGAAATCACAGCCGTTGCCATGGTAATTCCGGCAGACGGTCCGTCCTTCGGCGTTGCCCCTTCCGGAATATGAATGTGAATATCCTCTGTCTTATAGAAATCCTGCGGAATATCCAATTTTTCTGCAATCGACCGTAAATAGCTGAATCCCGCTTTTGCTGATTCCTTCATCACATCACCAAGTTGACCGGTTAATTCCAATCTTCCGCTTCCGGGCATTGTATTAACCTCAATATTTAAGATTTCTCCACCAACTGACGTCCAAGCCAATCCCGTCACAATACCAATTTCATTCTTCTGATTAGCCTTATCGTGAATCACTTTCACCGGACCTAAATATTCCTCTAAATTTTTATTGGTAATCGTCACCTTCGAAACGTTTTCCTCTAAAATTTCTCTCACACATTTTCGGCAAATTGTCGCAATTTCACGCTCTAGCATTCTCACTCCGGCTTCTCTCGTATAGCCATCAATAATACTCTTCATCACAGATTGTCCAATCGACACGCTGTTCTTCTTTAAACCATGTTTCTTTAACTGTTTCGGTAACAAATGATGGGTCGCAATATTTAACTTTTCCTCCGCCGTATAACTGGATAACGTGATAATTTCCATACGATCCAATAATGGTTTCGGAATTGTATCCAAGCTGTTTGCCGTCATAATAAACATGACATCAGACAAATCAAACGGTAACTCCAAGAAATGATCCCGGAACGCAAAATTTTGTTCCGCATCTAACACTTCCAACATTGCAGACGCCGGATCCCCCTTGCAATCTGAGCTCATTTTATCAATTTCATCCAACAAAATTAACGGATTTTTACTCTTTGCCTGTTTCATTGCCGTAATAATTCTACCCGGCATTGCCCCTACATAAGTTTTTCTGTGCCCACGAATTTCCGCCTCATCTCGAATACCGCCAAGAGATAATCTCACATAATTTCGATTTACGGCCTTTGCAATCGATTGTGCAATCGACGTTTTACCAACCCCCGGAGGTCCATATAAGCACAAAATAGGACCGGTTAACGAGTTTGTCATCTTTTTCACTGCTAAATATTCAATAATTCTATCCTTTACCTTATCCAAACCATAGTGATCTTCATCTAAAATTTCTTTCGCACGCTTCAAATCGATATAATCTTCCGTCTCGGAATTCCACGGAAGTTCGAGTATGCAATCTAAATAATTTCGGATAACAGAGCCCTCTGCTGAACCTTGTTGCATTTTCAATAAGCGATCCAGCTCCTTCTCCGTTTTCGCAAAAACTTCTTCCGGCAAATTCATCTCTGCAAACTTCTTCCGATATTCCGCAACCTCTCCCGCAACACCGTCCTTATCTCCCAATTCATTTTGAATTGCCTTCATCTGCTCCTTCAAATAATACTCTTTCTGTACTTTATCAATTTGTTGCTTTACCTTCATACTGATATTCTTTTCTAACTTCAATATCTCGATTTCTTTTTCCAAGCAAGCAATTAATTTCTCCAATCTCACTTTCGAATCAAACTCAGACAAAATATTCTGTCGTTCCTCTACCGAAACCGTTAAGTTACTTGCAATTACATCACTTAACTGGCTGATTTCAGTCACTTCCAAAACTCTCGATAAAATTTCCGGATTCATCTTTTGATTTAAAGAAATATATTCTTCAAACGTTGAAATTGTTTTTCTCATCAACGCCGTAATCTCGCTCTTATTCTGATTTTCATAAACATACACTTTTTCGCAAACTTCCGCTACAAAATACGGTTCACTTTGCACCATACTTGCAAACTCTGCACGGCTGATTCCTTCTACCAATACACGAATCGCATCGCCCGGCAACTTCAAAATCTGCCGAATAATCGCAATTGTTCCTACCTTGTGCAATCCGCTTTCATCCGGGGATTCATTGGCAGCATCTATCTGTGTCACCAAAAAAACAAGCTGATGATTCTTCATCGCCTCACTAATCGCCTTCACAGACTTTGGTCTTCCCACGTCAAAATGCACTGTCATACAAGGAAAAACAGTTATTCCCCTAAGCGGAAGCAACGGTAAAATCTGCCTCTTTATAACCTTTTTTATATCCTGCATAGCCCTCTCCCCTTTTTGTTTATACATATATCATTTTAAACCGCATCCTACCAAGATTCAAGCGGTTATTTATGGCTATCGGTACACTTAATGGAACCTATCTTCTATCAAATGCCGTTATACTATTTATCGTAAAAAATACAGAATTCCTTAGTAGTAAATACAAGAAATCATCCCAAAAACTTCCCGCAAATCTGACATCTTGCATAAGGGGTTCTGTTGCACTATCCTATTTAAAATGATATACTCACTTAAAAGGAGTTGATAGCATGAAACTTACTTTCGGCGAAGAAGTTGCCAACACCATTACCCACTTGGTTTCCGCCATTGCGGTCTTAATTTGTATGCCGATTGTCTCTATTATCGCTTATACTTACGGAACGGTTATCGATGTCGTCGGCGTCACGATTTTTTCTATCTCGATTTTCTTAATGTTTCTCGCCTCGGGACTATATCATTTAATGCCGCACGATACACCACACAAAGACGTCATGCACATTTTAGACCACATCTTTATCTATGTCGCCATCGCCGGCTCTTATACACCGGTCGCCCTCTCCGTCATCGGAGGATGGCAAGCATGGCTGATTATTATCATTCAATGGTTGATGGTACTCTTCGGAATTCTTTATAAATCCCTCTCTAAAAAATCCATGCCAAAGGTTTCCCTCACCATCTACTTAATCATGGGTTGGACCGCCTTATTCTTTTTGCCGTTACTGATAAAAAACGCTAATCCCATACTTCTCGGACTTATCGTAGTCGGTGGTATCTTATACTCTATCGGTGCCATTTTTTACGCAAAAAAAGGATTCCGATATCATCACATGGTATGGCACCTGTTTGTCACAGCCGCCACCGTATGCAACTTCATCGGAATCTGCTTTTTCCTGTATTAATACTGTTATCTCAACTTATATTATCCTTTATTTTTTGCGGTTAGTGGTTAGATTCAATGTCATTAAGTTAAGAACTTATCTAATTCATTCTTACGGTATTTGGGGATATCTCTATTTGTTTGTAGGGACAGCATTTATGCTGTCCTAACTCTACACATCTATGTATATTTTTTTTTTGGGGGGAAAAAATGAATGTTGTTGTGCCTATTCTACGGACACCATGAATGGTGTCCCTACAACAAGTTTCTGCTTTTATTTAGGTAGAATTTAATAATTCAGTTCTTAACTTAATGACATTGGGTCAGACTCAAATTCAGGAAGGTACAATCATCGTAGGGACACCATTCACGGACATAACACCATGAACGAAGTGAATGGCTTGTACGTCCTGTGCAAAGAAACTCCAAGAACGAAGTGATTGGGAAGTTTCGACTGCTATTGTGTCCGCGAAACAGGCAGATGCTTAGAATTAAAACACAATGAATTGTGTCCCTACAGCGTTTGTGCCATCATTGTAGGGGGACGGCGTCCCCGACGTTCCGATATATTTGTAACAATTTACAATTTACTAAAAAAATGTAGTTGACCTTGCAATAAAAAAGGTGTATTATAGATATAATAATAGAGATGTTCTTTTAGAACATCTTTGTTCACAAATGTAACTCGCAACCCTGTTTGCGACAAATAAATGTACAGGTGAGCAAATGTAACTCGCAACCCTACTTGCGACAAATAAATGTGTAGGTGGACAAATATAAAAAAAATCTACCTTCTTTATCGAAGGTAGATTTTTTTTAGAAATGAGGGAAATATGGATATAGAAAGCGGAAAGTTTTATTTTATAAAAGATAGCTTTTTTGATTTGTTTAAAGAATATGGTTTGATGCAAAATAAAGAAAATGGAAATAAAAGACCCTGCTATTTTTGTTTTAAAGATTTAGAAGATGAAGAAATAATATGGTTTGTTCCGATATCGAGTAAAGTAGATAAATATAAAGCTATCTACGATAAAAAGATAAGGAATAAAAAGCGGGTATATAATTTTGTGTTTGGAAAAGTTTTAGGAAAAGAAAAAGCTTTTTTAATTCAGAATATATTCCCTACTACAGAAGAATATATTGAAAATGTGTACAGAAATAAAGAAAGCGATGTAGAGATAACAGAAGCGTTGAAAGAAAATATAATAAGTGTTTCGATGAATGTTATAAAATTGGCTAAAAAAGGTATAAATATTCCTTTTTATAATATTCTTGAAATGAAAAATATACTCTTGAGCAAGAAAATATAAGTACATATAGAGAATCTGTCAATAATTTAAGTAATTTCCCCTAAAAATTAGATTACAGTTCATACTATATCTCCTGCAATAATGCTGCAATCATTGTAGGAACTGCATTCAGGCTGTCCACAGAAAACTAAAAAAATGCGATTATTTATAGGAATACTGTTTGAAATAAATAATTTCGAATATTTTTCTCTACTTTATAGTCCTAAACGCAAACATCAGGATATGAAAAATGTTGTAGATTTCTTTAGGATAAAAAATGACAAGTTAAAAGTCATTAATTTTAACAATATGATTTCTGTATTATCTAATAATTATTCCTTAGTAAATTTAACCAAGAAAATATTGATTTTGGCAAAGTTAAAATATCAAGCGTTGATAAGAGGATAATTATATTTGTTAAATGTTAATTTTAATCAAGTTAAAAATAAATCACTTAAATTATATGCATTATACAATAGTAACAAACTTCCGGAGAATATAAAAGTAAAATTTGTAATTTTAAGTTGCTTGAGGGAAAATGGTTAGAATATGAAAGGAATGAACATTAGAATGAACGTATTAAATAAATTGATAGTATTTTTATTGACATTTAATGTTTGTATATTTGAGTTTTCTTTTGCTCGTCCTTTTGAGGTTGAAACATTGTTATTACCTACAAAGAACTTATATATTAGCTATATTTGGGGCTGGACAATATTTTTATGTATAGGAATTTTGATTTATTTGAATTTTAGAAATAATAAGCGTAAGAAATTTAAAATTATATCGTTAATTATGATAATCCTTGTATTAATTAGTATAATTGGATTAATAATTCTTTCAATACAAGCAATAAAAAATAAATATTTTTATTATTCTATAGGTGGTATAACAACTGAACACATTATAGGTAAATCTACACTTACTTTTTTTATAAGTAATTTTATAATAGCTTTCAATATAATACTAATAGCATTATTAGGCGAAAAATCAAATATAAAGCGAGTAATTTTAGCAATTATACTACCATTTTTTTCTATGTTGTATTTCTTTATATTATTTTTCTTGTATTTAAATATAGGTGGATTTGAAAATAATATTAATTGGGGAGATTTGATATACTTCATATGTGTTTTGATTAATTTTATGAACGTTATTGTGGGGCCAGATTTGTATTTGAAAAAAGTAAAGATGAAAAAATTGATAGAATAAAGTCAAAGAAAAATATCAAGATAATAATTTTCACAATTGTTGTATTATCATTCTTGACGGGATTATTAATGATTTCAGAACCTAAATATATTTAATGATTGTTTGTATTCCCCAATTATACAAACGGAGTGATAAGAGAAGTTTATAAGTAAAACGAGTAGCAAAAAACTTATAAACTTCTAAATCAAGTCATTTCTCTTTCTTCCGTTCCAAGTTAATAAAGTTGTGTGATCCACGAAATATTGTAGTACACGATTAGACATTTCCCTTGGCAAGGAACGACTGATTTGCTTTTTCTGAAAAATTATCATAAAGAAAATGATAAAGATAGTAATTTTGATAATCATTTTTAGTATGTAGCTTTCTTCATAAACTTTGCAAAATTTTTCCACAAATTTCCAACATAAAAATTTATCAAGCACTTTTCATTCAGCACCTAAATACAATTTTCTCGCCTTTTTATGAATCTCATTGATATACACTTGCTTATGTTTTAAATAATTTCGCCGGTCATTCGGATAAAGTTTCGCCAATTTCATCTTAAGCATCTCATATTGCTTTAACTCCTCCGGATGCGATAACATATAGTCCCGATACAAAACAAACTTATACCAAACCTCACTGTTTAACTCGGTAAAATAAATATGATAATCCCGTTTAATGCTGTTTCCCACCAAAAACTGATAACGATCGTCAATCGCCGAAATCGGGCCTTTATAAATATATCCCTTCTCCGTTAAAATCTTCTCAATCTCACCGATTTTTCCCAAATCCTTTACCGCAACCACAATATCAATAATCGGCTTCGAAACAATTCCCGGCATGGAAGTGCTTCCGATATGCTCAATTTGAACCACTTCATCTCCCAAATACTTCAACAAATTCGCTTTTTCCTTTTCAAACAACTCTTTATATTTCGGATTGTATTCCTGCAACACAACTGTATTAATCTCCACTCCAAGTAACTCTTCCGTCTCAAACCATCTCGCTATCACATTCACTCTGTCATTTAGAATCTGAAGCAAGACATAACTTCCCGCAATATTCTTATCCCGCGACTCACTCAAACTTCCCGGATTAATTGCCAATATACCGTCTTTTTCAAAAACCTTCTGAATGTGACTGTGCCCAAATAGCACAATATCCGCCTGATACTGCTTTCCACGCTCTATCAACCCGCTGTGATCTTTTTTTGAATCAAACAAATGCCCATGCGTCGCATAAATTTTCAACCCGCAGATTTCAAAAAGCTCCTCCGCCGGCGTCACCATTTCATCATCATGATTCCCTTTAATATAAAACAACTTCAAATCGGGATATTCCTTCAAAATCCGACTAACATCCTCAACATTGTCGCCCAAATGAATCATATAATCAATTTTGTCTCTTTCCATCACTTGCTTCACCAGGCTGATATCATCGTGCGTATCACTGATTATCGCTATATTAACCATTTTCTACCCCTAATCCAAATTAATCTCAATCTCAATTTCCGAAGCTATCGGCTTTTTCTTTTCTAAATCCTTCACTTCAAGCTCCTTCTGTCTTTCATCCAAAATCTTTTGCAAATTCCGAAAACTCTTCACAATCTCATCTTCATCCAACGCATCCGAAATCGTCGCTGCTTTTTCATTGCGAAACGCTTTCTGGTCATCAAACTCCGCTAAAAGCTCCGGCGTTAACTTACGATACCCGTTTTGCCCCTCGGAAAACAATTCTTCCATCACTCCAAAATTCTCTATTTCCTCTTCCTTTCCGCAGAAATAAAACGCCACAGAAGAAGAATTTTCAATGTTATTCTCTGTCAAAGGAAATCCGCAAAGAAGCATTTTCACATTCTCTCCGTTTTTCACAAAAATCAAATTATTCTGATTCCGATATTGATTCAAATTATTGTTGCACACATACACAAAATTTCTTTGCAATAAAGACTCAAACAGTAATTTTGTTGTACACTTTCGATCTGCCGAAAGAAAAATTTGCTCTTTCTCTCCGATATAAGGGCTCAACCTCTGATATACCGCATCCTCAATTTCTCCAAAAACAAGCTTCTTTTCCCCCTCTTGCAACTTAAGAAGCTCTATCATCTTCGTCAATACACCCTGGTCTCTGTTCGTAATAAATTCCATACCTCTACTCCGTTCTATATATTCTCAATCTGCCAATCAATCGCTTCATCACCCAAAATCTCATTTGCTTTCGAAAAATGCTTGCATCCGAAAAATCCATTGTACGCCGAAAGCGGACTCGGATGCGCCGCTTTCAAAATATAATGTTGCGGATTCGTTACAAGCTTCTCTTTATTTCTCGCACAAGCACCCCAAAACATAAAAATAACCGGTTTCTCCCTGTTATTTAATTCCATCACCACACGATCGGTAAAGGTCTCCCAACCGCAAGTACGATGCGAATTAGCTTGTCCTTTTCTTACCGTCAGTACATTATTTAGCAGCAACACACCCTGCTTCGCCCATTTTTCCAAAAAACCATTATTCGGAATATAGCAACCCAAATCACTCTGCAATTCTTTATAAATATTTAACAGTGACGGCGGAATTGCAATTCCCGGCTTCACCGAAAAAGACAAACCATGCGCCTGTCCCTCCTCATGATAAGGATCCTGCCCGATAATAACCACCTTCACCTTATCATAATCCGCCATTTTTAAGCTGTTAAAGATATCATGCATCTCCGGATAAATCTTATAATGCCCGTATTCATACACCAAAAAACTCCGAATCTTCTGATAATATTCCTTTTCAAATTCATCCTTCAAAATTTCATCCCATGAATTTCCCAAATTTACCATACTATTTTTCTTCCCCCTGTACGGACAGCATTCATACTGTCCATTCGTCTAATTAAATCGATTCATCGCCGCAGAAACACCTTCCCGAATCATCGTTTCTATCGCGCCTACTGCATTTTCCATTGCATCTGCCAATAGATCTCTTTCCTCTTTTTGAAATGTTCCCAAAACATAATTCGCCAAATCCTCCCCCGGCATTTGCTTTCCGATTCCTACTTTTACACGCTTAAACTCTGTTGTTCCAAGAGAAGAAACAATCGACTTCATTCCATTATGCGTCCCCGCCGACCCGCGTTCCTTTATACGCAATTTTCCAACCGGCAAATCAATATCGTCAAACACAATCACTAAATTTTCTAAATCCTCTTTATAAAAATTCACCACTTCCGCCACAGCCTGTCCGCTCAAATTCATATAAGTCTGCGGCTTCACCAATAAAACTTTTTCTCCCTCAATTTCGCCCTGTCCCAATAACGCCTTACACTTTTGCTTTTTCACTTCAATCTTATATTTTTCCGCCAATCGGTCCATCACCATAAATCCGGTATTATGACGCGTTCCTTCATACTCTCTCCCCGGATTTCCAAGTCCCACAATAATAAACAAACTCCACACCCCTATCTGCCGATAAATATCGGTAACAATTTACTGTATTGATTGAGCTGCGTTTGCAAAAACGGCCATATTTTCGTTAACCAAACCGAAACTGCTGCAATTAAAACAATCCAAACAACAACTCTCACAATTAACGATGATCTCGCCAAATTTTTCAATTTCCCCGTATCATTTTTGCTAAATGCCAACAAAAAAGAAAAAATAAGTCCAAAAACGGGAATTACAATTAATAATAACACTTTTGTATAATCCCAAACAGAAACCAATTCATCCCGATAAACATAAGGCTCTTCCTTCATAAAATCTCTCATAGACATAATTATCACCGATGCTATTGTACCATAAACAGGAAAAGGAAACAATATAAAATCAAGTTAAGATTGATTACTACCATGACTATATCCCCCTAATACCGATACACTCATTGTAGGGACA
The DNA here is from genome assembly GCA_017934955.1 of Clostridia bacterium. Taxonomy (GTDB): domain Bacteria; phylum Bacillota; class Clostridia; order TANB77; family RGIG9151; genus RGIG9151. The sequence goes on along the minus strand of JAGBIO010000016.1, from coordinate 11,545 downwards.
GCATTCATGCTGTCCTGCCTTTCTGCTTTTTCCATGGACAGCATAAATGCTGTCCCTACACTATTGGTGCCATTTTTTATAATTTTAAGTCTGAATCAATGTCATTAAGTTAAGAAAAGAACTATTAAGCTCTAACGAAACAAAGGCAGAAACTTGTAGGGGATGGGTTTCCCGTCCCGATGAATTGTAAACAAAAAAGCCCAAATGCTTTCACATTTGAGCTCTTGGTACTCCGGACAGGAATCGAACCTGCGTCAGCAGAATCGGAATCTGCTACCTTATCCATTAGGCCACCGGAGCATATAAAAGCAGGACATCTTTTAAGACATCCTGCACTTTTTTCTACTTTGCATAGTCAACTGCTCGTGTCTCTCGAACGATGTTAACTTTTATTTGGCCCGGATAATTTACGTCACTTTCGATTCGTTTTACAATATCTCTCGCCAATAAAGTCATTTCCGCATCGCTAATTTCTTCCGGATTAACAATAATTCTAACTTCACGACCCGCTTGAATTGCAAAAGACTTATCAACACCCTTAAAGGATGTCGTAATTTCTTCAATCTTTTCAATTCTCTTAATATACGCCTCCAAAGTTTCTTTTCTTGCACCCGGTCTTGCCGCAGAAACAGAATCCGCAGCCTGTATCAATATTGCTGTAATCGTCTGAGGTTCCACATCTTCATGATGCGCCTCAACCGCATTTAACACTTCATCACATTCTTTATACTTCTTTAATAACTCTACACCGATTTCCACATGAGATCCTTCCATCTCTTGGTCAATCGCCTTACCGATATCGTGCAACAATCCGGCACGTTTCGCCATATCCGGATTCAATCCAAGTTCTGACGCCATCAATCCGGCAATATGAGCCACTTCAATCGAATGAATCAATACATTCTGTCCGTAACTCGTTCTATATTTTAATTTTCCAAGTAATCGAATGAGATCAGGATGCAGATTGTGGATATTTACGCTGAAACAAGCTTCTTCTCCCGCTTCACGCATCGTTTCTTCCACTTCTGCTTTGGCCTTTTCGACCATTTCTTCAATTCTCGTCGGATGAATTCTTCCATCCAACACCAATTTTTCAAGGGCTATTCTCGCCACTTCTCTTCTTACCGGATCAAATCCGGATAAGATAACCGCTTCCGGAGTATCATCAATAATCAAATCAATTCCCGTTAACGTTTCAAGGGCCTTAATATTTCTTCCTTCTCTTCCGATAATTCTGCCCTTCATTTCATCATTCGGAAGCGCAACTACCGATACCGTATGTTCCGCCACTTGATCGGCAGCACACTTTTGGATTGCAGTCGCAATAATATTTCTCGCTTTTTTGTTTGCTTCTTCTCTTGCATTCATTTCGGTATTCTTAATCATTAGCGCGGTTTCAAGCTTCACTTCATGCTCAATACTTTGAATTAACGCTTGCTTAGCTTCTTCAGCCGTCATTCCGGCAATTTTCTCAAGCTCCGCGGTTTGCTTTTGAATACTTTCTTCCAATTCTTCTTTCAACTGCTGTGTTTCTTTTGTTTTCTTGTTCAAAAGTTCTTCTTTCTGTTCCAAACTCTCAGACTTCTTATCCAGTCCTTCTTCTTTCTGTAAAACTCTTCTTTCCAATCTTTGCATTTCATTTCTGCGTTCTTTGATTTCTTTTTCTAACTCTACCCTATTTTTGTGTATTTCCTCTTTAGCTTGAAGTAACATCTCTCGTTTCTCATTTTCAACATTTTTTCTCGCTTCTTCAATGATCGACTCCGCTTGCTTCTTCGCAGAACCGATTTTCTTTTCAGAAATCATTTTGCGGATGAAAAAGCCGATAGCAATTCCAACTGCAAAAACAATAAGGCAGATAGAAACAACAACACTGGTTTCCATCTTTTCACCCTCCCAATCTTCAATTTTCAAAGTACACTTCGCCCTTTTGGGCAATATATCCTCGAAAACAAATGTTATTTCAACTACATTTTCACTTTTTTATTTTAACACTTCTATAAAAAGAGTGTCAAGGCTATATTAAAAATTTGCGCAATCCGCATATTAAAAGACAAAAAACACCATAAAAATAAAATTATTTTAAAAGAACTTTATGGAAAATTTTAATTGTTTTTCCATTTTCTGTTGATTTTTGCACAGATATGTAATATATTGGAAATGAAAAAATTGAAATGAGGTGTAAAAATGTTTTCTTCTGTAAAAAGCGTCGGCTTAAATGGACTGGACGGCTATATTGTAAATGTAGAAGCAACAATTATGAACGGACTTACCGGTTGTGAAATCGTAGGACTTCCGGATACCGCAGTACGGGAAGCAAAAGAACGTGTTCTATCCGCCATAAAAAATATCGGGTTATCCCTACCTTACGGGAAAATTATTGTCAATCTTTCCCCGGCCAATACGAGAAAAGCCGGTGCTGTCTTTGATCTCCCGATTGCAATTTCGCTTTTAATTAATATGGAAGTCTTAGAAGAAAAACAAACTACAGACTACGCTTTTATCGGAGAGCTTTCACTAAACGGCGATCTAAAAAAAGTCACCGGCATTCTCCCGATGGCTTTAGAAGTCAAAAAGCAAAACATTCAAAATTTAATCGTACCACCGGAAAATGCCGGAGAACTCAGCGTGGTAAATGGCATTAACATCTATACCGCCAAAAACTTATCCGATATTTTAACACACTTTCATCAACAATCCCTCTTAGAAAAAGTACCGGCTGATACAACGAACTTATTCTCTTCCAATCAACAATATGCCATCGACTTTTCCGAAGTAAAAGGACAAAGCACAGCGAAACGCGCTATTGAAATCGCCGCCGCAGGAAATCATAACTTACTCATGTTAGGTTCGCCCGGATCCGGAAAAACCATGCTTGCGCAGCGAATTCCTACCATTCTCCCCGATTTAACCTTCGAAGAGGCCCTCGAAGTCACAAAAATCTACAGCGTTTCAGGATTACTCTCCTCCAACCTCTCCCTCATCACACAACGCCCCTTCCGAAGCCCTCACCACACGATCTCCAACATCTCCTTAGTCGGTGGAGGAAGCTATCCCCGTCCCGGCGAAATCAGTCTCGCCCATAACGGGGTCCTCTTTTTAGACGAACTTCCGGAATTTCAAAAAAACGCCCTTGAAGTCCTGCGACAACCGTTAGAAGACCGTAAAATTACCATCAGCCGAGCTAACGCCTCCTATACCTTCCCTGCCAACTTCATGTTTGTCGCCTCAATGAATCCCTGTCCCTGCGGATACTACGGAAGTACGCTAAAATCCTGCACTTGCACTCCAAAACAAATTCACAATTATATCGCAAAAATCTCCGGCCCCCTCTTAGACCGTATTGATATTCAATTAGAAGTGCAGACGATAAAGTATGCAGACTTATCCAATTTTTCCCAAGAAGAAAGCTCACTTTCCATTCGAAAACGGGTAAACGAAGCAAGACAGATTCAGCTCAAACGCTACCAAAATAGCGGGATTCACTCCAACTCAGAATTAAGTGCCAAAAAATTAAAAGAAGTCTGTACTCTTTCTTCAGAATGTGATAAAATCATGCAAAACGCCTTTGAAAAACTCAATCTTTCCGCTCGTGCATACTCACGAGTATTAAAAGTTGCCAGAACCATTGCAGACCTCGAAAAATCCCAAAATATTCAAAAAAATCACATTTTGGAAGCCATCCAATACCGCAGTTTAGATAAATGCTATTTTGGAAGCAAAAACTAAGTCATAACGTACAACCCCTCTCCCATATATTGAATCAGAAAATATATGGGAGGGCTTTCTATGAATATACCAAAATCCGTTCAAAAACTTTTTTTACTCTTCTGCTTATTATTAGGACTAACTTCCTGTCAAAAACAAGGACCATCAAAAGATATTCACGAAATTCTTCTTTCCATTCATCACTATGCTTGTCGCTTTGATGTTACTTTTTGCTCCAATAAAAACACCAATACCTACACCGCAATTCAAGAATACAACGAGGACGGAAGTTATTACATGGAATTTTTAGATTCCGATGAACTAAAAATCCGTTATTCCGATAACATTCTGCAACTCTCTTCCCCGCTCTTTCCGATTGAAATTTCCTACCCCTACGAAGAACTAAATCAAAATCCACTTTTCCTCTCTTATTTTTTAAACCGTTATTTTAACTGTGAAGATTCCTCTGTTTTATCTCGAACGAAATCTTCCGTCACCTTAAAAATGCCGGATTATAATGATTATATTGACCATGCCACCCTTACTGTCGAAAATAATCTTCCGAAAACGCTAATTTACTTCGACAAGAACGGAACGCCAAAAGTAAACATAATATATAGTGAGTTTGTATCAAATTCGTCTTGCTAATTGACTCCTATATCATTTTTGTGTTAAACTACTCGTAGAAAATTGTATATTTTTTCTCCGATTAGGAAATAATTTTATTAAGGCGAAATTGAGAAAAACTCACCGCCTGAACAAATTATTCTTGACGGAGTGTGAATTTTGTGATTGTAAAACGAGGAGACATTTACTATGCAGATCTTAGTCCGGTAGTTGGCTCCGAACAAGGCGGAGTTAGACCGGTTCTTATCGTGCAAAATAATGTGGGAAACAAATTTAGTCCCACTGTTATTGCCGCGGCAATAACATCACAAATAAACAAAGCAAAAATGCCTACTCATATTGAGATAGACGCAAACGATTACGGTCTTTCCAAAGATTCCGTAATCTTATTGGAACAAGTACGAACAATTGATAAAAAGAGATTAAAAGAAAGAATCGGGCATTTGAATGAAAATTTAATGGATAAAGTCAATGAAGCCATTGAAATCAGCTTTGGTTTAGAAGAATAAATAAAAAAGGAGATACATATGAAGAACTTGCTAAAAAACAAAGGAATCTTATTTCTGTTAATTGCTGTTTTTTCATTATTATTGGTTGTCGCCTTTGCTGCCGAGCCGGGAAGTGAAGGAGACCCGCTTATTTCGCTAAGCTATTTTGAAAATAAAATCGAACAGCTGAAAACAGAAGTTACGGAAACATTAACAAACGCGATTGAGCAAACGCTTGCTTCAAAATTAGAGTCCATGCAAACGGATCTGGATAAAACAATCCAAGACGTAAAAGAACAAGCTAAGAGCACAACGTCCGGCAGCTTTGAGCTAATCACCTTAGCAGAAAACGAATCATTAATCTGTCAAACCGGAACCGAAATTATCATCCGTTCCGGTCGTTGTGCAGCAATCGCCACCGAAGCCGGTGGCTTGTCCGATACCACCGATGGGAAAGACATTCCGAACGGTGAAATTATTCAAAAAAACCACTTAATTATCGTTCCGAAAAACGACGGTAGAGGAATCCGCTGCGAAATAACCGGCGCCGTAATGATAAAAGGCAGTTACGAGAAAAAATTGGAAGGTATTTAAAGTTTCATTAAAAAATGACTGATACGCAATCGCGTTTATCAGTCATTTTTCATTTATTTTCCTATCCTCTCTAAATCTGCCCGATCCGTTGTAATCAAATCGTATTCATAATCATACGCTTGAATTTTCGTCTCCACATGATTCTTTCCGGCATAAAACAGACAATTTCCTCGTGCGAAATTCCGAATCTTAAACTCCTCTTCCTCCGAAAGTTTCAAAACATTTTTCAAAATCCCGATATCCTCTTCCTCTAACTGCAAAACAAACTTCAAAGCTGAGTTATTAATAATCGCCTTTCCATACTTTCCGTTCTCCAAATCAAAGAAATCCGACACATCCTGCGTAATCGCCGTCGCCGCACCGCCATACTTTCGGATTGTCTTAAAAATCTTATACACAAACTCCGCCGTATATTGATTTCCGGAACTTCCAATCAACCGCCACAATTCATCCAAATAAATAATCTTCTTCTCTCCCCTGTTTGCCTGAATCTTATCCCAAAATAACTCAATCACAGCGTACATACTCGCCGCCATCTTGTTCGTATCTGTTTTACTGATATCCGCCACAATCAATTTGTTTCCGAAATTCACGTTGGTATGATGATTAAAATAAGAATAAGCACCGCTAATAAACGGCTTTAAACGTATTGCCAGCCCCTCTGCCCGCTTATCTTCCAACAATACGTTATACAAATCTCCTAAAACAGGCATATCTTTCAAATCCCGGAATTTCGGCTTCAAGCGTAACGTTTCTCCGGATTCCAAAAACAAACTCTCATCCTCGAAAGTAATTCCAAACTTCTTATAACATGCAATCAAATTTTCCTCTAAAACTCTCTCTTCTTCTTCACTCAACTCCTTTAATATCAAAGAAAAAAACGTCTTCAAACGAGCTAATTTCTCCATCAAGTACCCCTTTGGTTCAGAATCAACTTTCTCACTTTCCCGAATATCCATCACATTAATATAGGTTCGAGAAGAAGGAGAAATTTCCAAAAACGTCCCATCAAGACTTTCGCATACACTTCTATATTCCGAATCCGGATCAATCACAAACTGTTGAATCCCTAAATAGCGATTTCGCAGTAACATTAACTTCACCAAAAAAGATTTCCCCGCGCCGCTCGTTCCAAGAACACACATATTCGCATTTTTATAGAGCATACTGTTAAACCGATCGACAACAATCAACGAGTGATTATGGTTATTGGTCCCAATCAAAACGCCATCTTCATCATACAATTCCGACGACACAAACGGATAAGTAGAAGAAAGTCCTTCGGTAAGAACATTCCGCACTGCAGCCGATTTCAATTCCGCAGGATTCTCCGCAATCGGCAACATCGTCTCAAAAAGTTCCTTTTGCCGAAACACCGTTCGTCTTGTCGCCAATCCCATTGCGGCACAAATTCCCTCTAACTTCTCCAAGTTAAAGTTCAAAAGTTCTACCGTCTCCGCCGAAACCGAGATATACATACATAAGTGATACAAATCTTCTTTATTTACCTGCATCTCACGCCGTATATACTTCGCATCCTCGCAAGAGGTTTCCATCAAATCAATGTCCTGCTGATTCCGACTCACCGTCTGTATCGCCGTATGAATATTTCCGATATAATAGGTCAAATCCCGTATTACCCGATGAAACTCCAACTTCTCATAAAACATACTGATATCCGCATCAAAATTCAGTTCCAATAATCGCAGCATCCAACCGATTTCCTGCTTTCCGGCATAATTCACTACCATGAGTCCCGCCGAATACAGGCCATCCATCTCTATATACTTTGGATTATGCAAGTTGATATAATCCGGTAAAAATACATCGTTTTTTGAAACAACAGCATCCCAAATTGAACGCTTCTTTCTTTTCTCTAAATTCTTGACCACTTCAACAAATCCTTTCTGTAGATAGTATTCTTCAAACTCCTTCTATGAAAAATATCAAATAAAATCTTCATCACTTGCTCGTCGTCTCTTTCAAAATTCCTTACTTCATTTCCTGTTTTCTTTAAGGAATTTTTTACCTTAAGAATTTTTTCCTCAAAAGCCCGTTCTATCTCTTCCATACTCCGCTTATACTTACTTTCGCTCTTTCCGCTTTCTCGGATCACTAAATAAAACTTTCGCGAAATAATATCTTTGTTCCCCGCTATTTTCCTTAACTCCTCCAAATATTTTTCTAACATTCCCCTTACTTTTTCATTCTCTTCCTGTTGGTACCTTCTCTCCAAATTTGCAATATGCCCTTCAATATCATACCGCTTGCTGAAAATTAAAATTTGCATGGAAAAATCACAAGTTTTTAAAAAAGTCTTATACTGATACAATATTTGCTCCTGTTCCCTTTCAGACTTTAAGGCAAAATTAATAGGAACTACCTCAAGAATCTTGCAGAAATCTCCGTTTTTTAACTCAATCATCCCCTGCACAATCCGCTTTATCGGACACCATTGTTTTAGCGACTGTCTCATCTTCTCACCCTCTCTCTTTTTTCCGGTACACATATTCCTTCGGTGAAACGGAATATTTCACAAGATACCGCACAACATCCAACATATTTTCTCCGTTAAACCCAACCAGCAGAAAAATCGACGGTATTCCGAAGAAAATAAGAAATACATAAACCTTCACAATCCACGCCCAACCGAAAAACTTCAATAAATAAAATAAAAAAGCACCCCAACTTGCAATTACAATAATCGTTTTATATTCAACCATCCCTAAAAACTTCTCTTTACGATTATAGTTTGCCGGAAAAATAAACTGTTTCATCTCTGCCTCCCACATTACATATTTTACCATGTAAGTATATTACTTTTTGTAAAATTTGTCAATTATTTCCTGATTCATTTTCAAATTCTCTCACCCGTATGGGCAGTCCCATATTGTTTATGCCTCAATCCTTCCGTACGGACAGCATTCATGCTGTCCACTTCAACACCGCTATTTTCCTTCCTGCTGCCATTCTTCCAACATTGACAAAAATTACATAATTTACTATAATAAATTGTAATTTATTTGTTAGGAGGTAATTCAATGGCATATTATTTTGACACTCCATCAAGAACCTTTAGTGAGTATCTGTTGGTTCCGAATTTAACGACCGAAGACTGTATTCCGGAAAAAATCTCTTTAGCGACTCCTCTCGTAAAATACAGAATCGGCGAAGAACCAAGCCTAAAAGCGAACATTCCTTTTACTTCGGCAATCATGCAATCGGTATCCGGAGAAAAAATGGCAATTTCCTTAGCCAAAGAAGGCGGCGTATCCTTTATTTATGTCTCACAGCCAATTGAAGAACAGGCACAAATGATTCGAAACGTAAAAAGCTTTAAATCCGGCTTCGTAAAAAGCAATTGGAATCTCAAACCGGATGACACTTTGCAGGATATCTTAAATATCCGCGAAGAAACAGATCACTCCACGATTCCGATTACCGATGATGGTTCGCATAACGGGAAATTGTTAGGGTTAATTACCAGCAAGGATTATAGAGTATCTCGTCATGCTTTAGATACAAAAGTAAAAGACTTAATGACTCCAATCAGTAAATTAATCTTTGCAGAAGAAGGAATCAGCCTTTCCGAAGCAAACGATCGAATTTGGGAATATAAAATCAATTGTCTTCCGATTGTCGATAAAAACGGACATCTTTCTTCTTTGGTATTCCGTAAAGATTACGAAAATCATAAAGACAATCCGTTATCTCTATATGACGCTGACAAACGTTACATTGTCGGTGCCGGTGTCAATACACGAGACTATACCGAAAGAATTCCGGCATTAGTAGAAGCCGGGGCGGATATCCTATGCCTTGATTCCTCCGACGGATACTCGGTATGGCAGAAAAATGTCATTGATTTTGTTCGCCAAAAGTACGGTAACACCGTAAAAATCGGTGCCGGAAATGTGGTAGATAAAGCTGCGTTTTACTATCTTGCCGATGCAGGTGCCGACTTCGTAAAAATAGGAATCGGCGGCGGTTCTATCTGCATCACGCGTGAACAGAAAGGAATCGGACGCGGTCAGGCGAGCGCATTAATCGATGTAGCCGAAGCACGTGACGAATACTTAAAACGTACCGGCGTATATATTCCGCTCTGTTCTGACGGCGGAATCGTTCACGACTACCACATGACGTTGGCGTTAGCCATGGGCGCAGACTTCCTTATGATGGGAAGATATTTTGCAAGATTTGACGAAAGCCCAACCAGAAAATTAAAAATCGGCAATAACTTTGTAAAGGAATATTGGGGAGAAGGTTCTGCAAGAGCACGGAACTGGGAACGTTATGATATGGGCGGAAACAAAAAGAAAATGTCCTTCGTAGAAGGCGTTGATTCTTATGTTCCTTATGCCGGAACATTAAAGGAAAATTTAGATATTACCTTGAATAAAATTAAGTCGACCATGTCGAACTGCGGTTCTACTTCTATCTCAGAACTTCATAAAAACGCAAAACTTACCCTCGTTTCCAGCACCAGTATTGTAGAAGGCGGAGCCCACGACGTTATTTTAAAGAATGAAAATTAATCAAAATAGGGATGTGAAATTATGAATAAACATTACGATGTTATTATTGTAGGTGCAGGAATTTCAGGAATTATGGCAGCTTATGAACTTGCAGAAAAATCCAAATTAAATGTTTTATTATTAGAACAGGGCAAAAACATTTACAAAAGATCCTGCCCGATTATTGAAGGAAAAGTAAAAGACTGTATCAACTGTCCGGCTTGCAGTATCATGAAAGGATTCGGCGGAGCAGGAAACTTTTCTGACGGAAAATACAACTTCACAACAGCTTTTGGCGGATGGTTTAACGAATACCTTCCGGACAAAGATGTCATGGATTTAATCAATTATGTGGATGAAATCAACATGAAATTCGGTGCTACCGACGAGACCTTCTCTACCCAAACACCGGAGGCACTAAAAATAGAAAAAGCGGCTTTAGAATACGATTTGCACCTTCTCCACGCGAAAGTAAAGCATTTGGGAACGGAAAATAACTTGCAAATCTTGAAAAATATGTACGATTACTTAGCAGAAAAAATTCAAATTGAGTCGGATTGCCAAGTTTCCGACATTACACACCTTTCAGATGGTTCTTTTGAAGTGGTTACCTCATCGATGGGTACCTTAAATTGTAAATATTTAATCGTCGCTCCGGGAAGAGCCGGTGCAGAATGGTTTTCCAACCAATGCAAAAAATTAGATATTCCACTTCTGAACAACCAAGTAGATATCGGCGTTAGAGTAGAAATGCCGGCAAGAGTTTTTGAACATATTACAAATGCGGTTTATGAATCCAAACTCGTTTACCGCACAAAATGTCATGGAGATAAAATTCGTACATTCTGCATGAATCCTTACGGACACGTTGTAACGGAAAACGTAGATGGCTTAATGACAGTAAATGGTCATAGTTATTCCGATCCTGCTTTGCGCAGTGAAAACACGAACTTTGCGCTTTTGGTAAGCAATCGTTTCACACAACCGTTTAACGATCCTTATCAATATGGCAAGAGAATTGCGTCTTTATCAAACTTACTCGGCGGAGGAATTTTAGTACAAAGATTTGGTGACTTAGTAAAAGGAAATCGTACCAACGAACACCGTTTAGCGCAAAGCTTTGTAAAGCCGACCTTAAATGCGACCCCGGGTGATTTAAGCTTAGTCATCCCAAAACGGCAATTAGACGATATTATCGAAATGATTTACGCACTGGACAAAATCGCTCCGGGCGCCGCAAATTTCGATACCCTTCTCTATGGCGTAGAAGTCAAGTTCTACAGTGCAAAACCGGAATTATCAAACGAATTAGAGACAAAATACACCAACATGTTCGCAATAGGAGACGGCGCCGGCGTAACCAGAGGCTTAGCACAAGCCGCTGCAACCGGTGTATATGTAGCAAGAAACATCTTAAAGAGAATTTAGGTTTTACACAGTACCGGTGGCTTACGCTACCGGTTTTTTTAAAGGAGGAAAAAAGAAAAATGGAATATTATATAATGGAACCAATTGCGTTTATACTAAGATATTTAGAAGTATTTGCTGAGTTTGTATTGATATTTTCATTATTAAATCGGAAAGTAGGTATAAAAGGAATAGCATTAAATT
>JAGBIO010000002.1 GCA_017934955.1 Clostridia bacterium | reverse complement strand
CTCTATCTCATCTAAGTTTTCACCAACACACATCATTACTTGTCTATATTTTTTTAATAGCTCTTTTGTGTTATGAAAGTACCATTTTTCATCCTTAATCATTTATTCATCACTCCTAACCCGAATTCTCTCTCCTAATTTTAGTTAAAAATTTGTAATCTTTTCCTTTCTTACATAGTACTTTAAACATATACATATTGCAGTCTAAAGATAATCTATATAATAGAGAGGAACTTGCTTTGCAAACAGCACAGCCAAACCCTGATAAATTAAGTGTTTCTTTAAGTTTTTCTTCGATAATTTTTAGACCACTTTTTGAAACGATAATCTTTTCTTCCGAAACGATATTTTCCTCAATTTCTTCTTCAAGTTCAATTTTTAATTTCAATGCCAAAGCTACTTCTTTCTTATCAATAGGTACATCTGATATTCTAAACATCAAAGACATATATCCATTTAAGTAAATTACACTCCCGTATCTTCCTGAAAAATTAATATAAGTAATATAATTATTTTCTTGTAGTTTTTCTAATTGTCTGCATACTGTAGCTTTTGAACTATTCCATCTTTTTGCCAAAAAACTATAGCAGGTTCTCGGATTTCCGGTTCCATTTCTGAAATAAACTACTGGTCCTACTTTAGATCCATCTACTCTATTGTCATTATAAATAGTATTAAGCCATAAATCCATCAATATATCCTTTTCAGAGCATTTTTCACCTTGTTTTAAGAACCTATCAATATAATCAAACGGAAAAAAGAAAAAGCCATCATCTTTTTGACAATGTGCTTCATATTCCATAAATGAGTTAGATTTACCCCAATCTATAATTTTATAAAAAACATATTCGTTTATTATTTCATATTCTATAACATCAAGTTTTTGTAAGTTCTCTAAAACTTCTAAACTTTTTGCCTTTGTTAAATTAAACCATTTCATTATATCTTTAATTGAACAGAGCCACTGTCCTGGTGCTATCAGATATTTTTTTCCGTCAATACTTTTCTTTGAAGTACTATAATTCGCATAACAGCATAAAACTATGTAGTTAAACAAATTACAATTCCCCTTTACTGATAATTCTTTATGATTTATTAAAGTTTGAATAAATTCACGATAAACTCTAACTCGTGGATAATCAACAATTTGCTTTAATTCTAAAATATACTCCATTTTTATACCTCACTTTCTTTTTTAGTTTTGTCCGATTATCCCAAAATAAAAAACACACTATTCATTTATCAAGGTACAAATTTTCCTTACACTTAATAAATAACCAGTGTGTCTAAAAAAACGGACAAATATATATTTTTTTTCAACTTTATAAATTATTTTTTATCAAAAGATAAATTCCTTATATCTACGCATACCACCTTTCGACATACCCACACGTGCAGGGTTGAACATCGGAACTTTACATAACATCAAAGGGAAAGGTGTTTTTTGACTTTTTTAATCATTTTTCTTCTTTAGCCCAATTTCTTGAAAACCGGTGATAATGCATATTACAAGGTTTCGACTTTACATATCTCTACTACCGTCTCGACGTGGAAGCTCCACGGGAACATATCCACTGGCTGCACCATCTTTACCTCATACCCCTCAAGCGCCGCCACATCACGAGCCAACGTTCCCGGATTACAGCTCACATACACAATCTTCTTCGGCTTCATCTCCAAAATCGTATCAATCAAAACCTTATCACAACCGCTTCGCGGCGGATCCACCACAACCACATCTGCACGAATCCCCTCGCTGTAAAGTTTCGGAACCACTTCCTCTGCCTTACCGCAATAAAACACCGCATTCGTAATTCCGTTCTCCTTCGCATTCTCCTTCGCATTCTGCACCGCCGGCTTCACAACCTCAACGCCGTACACACGCTTCGCCTTCTTCGCCAAAAATAACGAAATCGAACCAATTCCGCAATACAAATCAAACACCGTCTCATTCCCCGACAAATCCGCAAATTCCAACGCCTTCCGATACAAAACCTCCGTCTGCCGCGCATTCACCTGAAAAAAGGAATTCGGCGAAATATTAAAAGAAAACTCCCCAATATAGTCCTTAATCGTATCCTTCCCGTACAACCGAATATTCTTTTCCCCCAAAATCACATTCGTATTCTTCGGATTAATATTCTGCATAATCGAAACCACTTTACTGCACTTCTCCAAAACAAAAGAAACAAACGCCTCCTTCTGCGCAAACGCTTCCTCCTTCGTCACCAAAATCACCATAACCTCACCGGTCTTCTCAGAATTTCGAATAATCACATGACGAACCAAACCCGTCTGCGTCTTCTCATCATAAATTGGCACTTTATTCTCCCGTAAAAACTCCCGAATATTCAAAATCAACTTATTCGCAATCCGCGACTGAATCGAACAATCATTCACCGAAACAATATCATGCGTCCGATTCGCATAAAATCCCGTAATCACCTTACCATCCGCAGACAAGCCCACCGGAAACTGAACCTTATTCCGATAAAAATAAGGCTCCTCCATTCCAATCGTCTCTTCCACAGCAACATCCCGATGCCCGATTCGCAAAAAGCTATCCCGCACCACCTTCCGCTTAAACTCCAACGTCGCCGGATAAGACATATGACAAAGTGCACATCCCCCACACTTCTTAAACGTATCACAAGTCACCGGACGCCGCTTCGAAGACGGTTCTAAAATTTCTAACAACTTCCCGTAAGCAAAATTCTTCGTCACCTTCACAATCTTCATCCGAATTTGTTCTCTCGGTAACGCCCCTTCCACGAAAACTGCAAAACCTTCCACCTTCGCAACGCCCAATCCCTCATGCGTCAAATCCAAAACTTCCGTAACATATTCCTTATTCTTCTCCACCATAATTTAGCCTCCAAATTACTCTTCCATCAATCTAACCATTTCCTTGCAATCTTCCTTCTTAATACTCATCGCCACATTCAAAACTTCAAACTTCACCCAATTCTCCCCAAACTTAATCTCAATCACGTCTCCCACTTTTACCTCAGTAAAAGCCTTCGCCACTTTATCATTCACCTTCACACGCCCCAAATCGCACGCCTCATTCGCCACACTTCTTCTCTTAATCACTCTCGAAACCTTCAAAAATTTATCCAATCTCATCCTTCATTCCTCCCAAATCTCTCAATAAATCCACACGCCTGACACTTCTCATAAACCGCTCGATGACCGGAAAAACCATCATAAATCCTCTTCGCCTTCTCCGACGAAAGGATTGTATGAATCTCCTCCCGAAATATATTTCCCAAAGCAAGAGTCCCCTCATTATCCAAACAACACGGAACCACCGTTCCATCCGCCAAAATACCGAAATGATCTCTCAATCCGTAACAAAAGCCAACCTTCCGCTTCTTCTCGGTATTCCACTCAAATCTCTCGCCGAAGCCCCAAAAAACATTATCGCAGATTCTGTTATTTCCGTCAAATTTATGTCCAAACGCCTTCTCTAACAACGTAATCTTCTCATCCTCCTTCGCCGTCCCGTCCCAAAAACGAAACTCGCAAAGAATCCCACACTTCGCCGCTACCTTTACAAACGCAACAATATCCGCCAAATACTCCGCAAAGCTACATTCCTTCTCATTCGCCTCAAAACTATGCAAAGAAAAACTAACTTTCCGCAAACTCTCCGCCATCAAAAGTTTCTCCCCGACCTTCTGAATCAGCACTCCATTTGTCGTAAGATTAACCTTCTTTCCAAACTCTCCCGCAATCTTAAAAAGTTCCTCCAACTCCGGATGCAAAAGCGGCTCCCCCATCACATGAAAATACAAATGATCTGTCAAATCCCGAATCTTCTCATTAACCTCTCGAAACTCCGCCACACTCATAAAACGAGGTTCTCGCATATTCTTCGGACAAAATGAACAACTCAAATTACAACAATTCGTAATCTCCACATAAATCTTCTTATATTTCTTCATCTTCTCCTCCAAAATCAGCCTTATTCTTTACCTTATTACCTCTCCCCCTCTGTAGGGACACAATTTATTGTGTTCCTACAACAAATTGTATCATTATTTTAGGAAGATATAAAAAAGATTGTCTGATCCATAACAAAAATTTCTCAGAAAACAAAAGACCCTTGCCTCACAAAAGACAAGAGCCAAAAATCTTTAACCTTGTGCATCCTCCAACATCAAACCGCTGTAATCATATGGATCATAAGGCATCAACATCGTCATATACGCCCCCACAATCGTCGAAAACTGATTGATTTTCGTTTCATTCGTCGCCACAAAAGCATCCCACTTCGCCTTCACATTCGCAATCGTAGCATTAAATTCTTCCTCCGAAGCATTATTCAAATCCAAGAACTCACCCGCAGCCAACTCTTTCCGAGTCACATCAGCATTCCGATTTAAAGTAACCGTCAAATTCAAATCATTCGTTTCGCCTTCCTCGTAAAAGTCCTTCATCGTTAGCTTAAGCGTCTGCACCTTACCGTTAATCTCACCACTCAACGTATAATCAATGTAACCGTCAGGATCCTTCAAATTGCAAATCAATTTATTCTTATTCGAATAATCCACTGTAAAAGTATATTTCTCTGTATAATCACTAAGCACTTCACCGGACGTATAATTCTTATAACGAATCTCAAATTGATGCGTATCTACCTTCGCATTTGTCGAAACCACATCTACATATTCCTGAATTTGATCAGAATATTCATAATAGCCGCCCTCTTTATCTGCAAGCAACTTATTAAAGCCATCCGCATACTTAAAATCATACACTTCATCTGTCGGCAACATAAACATCGCCAATCCCATCGGCGTTAAATCCCAACCGGAATAATACACGCGAAGAAGCATTCCCTCCTCTTCCGAAACCTCGAAATCACGAATCTCCTCTAACATATCCTCAATCATATTCAAAACTTCTTCTTGCGTCCATACCGTATTCTCATATCCCATTGCTTCATAAACTTCTCCCACACCGTTTAACTTCGCAACAAGAATATCAATCGCCTTCGTCTCCTTCTGAAGTTGTTCCAAAATCGCAATCACAGAATCATTCATCTTCTTCGAAGTCAACTTCAAATCCACATAAGAAAGTGTCCTATCCGCATTGTTATAATGAATTGCCTCCGTCCCCTCAGTAAAATCAGCGTTAGTATATAACTTCTTCACCGCATTAAATACTCGTTTAAATGTATTCTCAAACTCTTTCTTTTCCGCTTTTGTCAACTGTAACTTTTCAAAAACCTCATTTTGAGACCCTAATTGATCCGGCCCCTCCATATTCAAACGATGCCAAACCGAATGAAGATTATTCTTCTCCGCTCTCAAATACTGATCCGCGATCCCGGCAGACTTTAACGCAATATAAGTATCATCCTCCAAAACATCCGCCGACACAAAATCCTCGTCATTTATCAAAACCTTCGCCTCAGACGCCGTATAATGATTTCCTAAATCAAAATCTTGATTTAAAGTTAATTTTAAGTTCTTAAACCCATAAATAATATCCAATAATTCTTGATCCTTCGTCTCCAAGGCCAACTCCAAATCTGTCGTAGCCTGAAATTTCTCTTTCGGTCCGATGGTCAGCATCTTTCCAAACACAGAATCGCCCAAATTCTCTATCATATTCCCGATTTCGGCACCCGCATTCTGCGAAATCTTAAAAAACTTCTCCTTCGACGAAACCAGCGGAACAACGGTCATAATCACAAAAACAACAATCACCGCAATAATCAGAAACGTCACAACAAAAGAAAGCGCAAGATTATTATTCTTCGGAATTTCTTGCTCAGAAACATTTTCTCCTCCGTTTCCATTTTCCTTCTCCGCAGATTCCACTGTCGTTTCTTCCGTAACTTTATTCTCAGTTTCTTCCTTCAAATTCTCTTTCTCCAAATTTTCATCATCCTTGTATTCCATCCCAATTCCTCCTCCGTAATTTTCCTTTTCATTAAAGTTCCTCTGTCCCGTACGGACAGCATTCATACTGTCTCCATTTCAACAAACAGACCATTAAAAATATTTTTTTTCAATCCACTATTATCATATACTTTTCTTGCCCGGAATACAACCCCGCAACAAACAAATTTATTGATATCCTCGCAAATCTCTGCTATAATTTCCTTATCGTAAATCAGGAAAGGAAAAAACTATGAATAAATTATTAAAAACGTTAGAATATAATAAAATAGCAGAAAAATTAACCGCTCACGCCCTCACAAAACCCGGACGTGAACTTTGCGAAACCATCGAACCTGCTTGGGACTACCAAGAAATTTCCGAAAAACTCGCAGAAACCCAAGAAGCCGTCAACATCATCCTACGCTACGAAACACCGCAATTTTCCGGAATTCATGACATTCGAACCGCCATCAAAAGAGCCGAAATCTCCTCCACTCTCACGCCGGAAGAACTCCTCAACATCGCCGACACTCTTCGCGGTTCCAAAAAGCTAAAAAAACTATCGGAAAATTTAGACGACAACTTCCCGATTCTATCGGAAAAATTCAACGCCCTTTACCAAAACACAGGTATCGAAACCGCCATCTACCAAGCCATCGACAACACCGACCATATCTCCGACCACGCCTCCCCCGAACTCTACCAGATCCGACAAAAAATCCAATCGGAAGAAAACAATATCAAAGAAAAAATCAACGCCATCATTCGCGGCGGTTCTTATTCAAAATACTTACAAGAAAGTATCGTAACGCTAAGAAATGACCGTTACGTCATTCCGGTAAAACAAGAATACCGCAGTCACATTCCCGGACTCGTCCACGATTCCTCCTCTACCGGCTCAACCCTATTCATCGAACCGATGGCAGTCGTCGAAGCCAACAACCGAATCCACGAACTCTACTTACACGAAAAAAGTGAAATCGAAAAAATTCTATCGGAATTATCCGCAAAAATATGGCCCATCACCCAAGAACTCACCTACCTGCAAAAAACACTTGCAAACCTCGACTTCATCTTCGCAAAAGCAAAACTCTCCCTCCAGCAAAAAGCCTTCGCACCAAACCTCAATCAAAACGGTTATATTCATCTGTTACAAGCACGTCACCCCCTCATACCGGACAAGAAAGTCGTACCAATTGACATCTGGATCGGAAAAGACTTCCGGTCACTTATCATCACAGGGCCAAATACAGGCGGAAAAACCGTAACCCTAAAAACCGTCGGGCTCTTAACCCTAATGGCATACTCCGGCTTATTCATCCCTGCCCTCGAAAACTCGGAAATCGCTGTATTTGATAAAGTCTACGCCGACATCGGAGACGAACAAAGCATCGAACAAAGCCTCAGCACCTTCTCCTCCCACATGACCAACATCATCTCCATCCTAAAAAACATCACTCCAAATTCTCTTGTCCTCCTCGACGAACTCGGATCCGGCACCGATCCTGTCGAAGGCTCTGCCCTCGCGGTTGCCATTTTAGACTACTTATATAAATTCGGATGCCGAACAATCGCAAGCACCCATTACAGCGAACTAAAAACCTACGCTCTTACTACCCCCGGCATCAAAAACGCCTCCTGCGAATTCGACGTCAACACCCTAAATCCAATCTATAAACTGATGATCGGCTTACCCGGCAAAAGTAACGCCTTCGCCATCTCAAAAAAATTAGGACTGTCCGAATATATCTTAGAAAACGCAAAAAACTTCATCGCACATGAACAAGTAAAATTCGAAGATATTATTTCAGAACTTCAAAAAGACAGACAAACCTTAGAACAACAAAGAAATCAAGCACAACAAGAACTCGCCGAAATCGAAAAACTCAAAAAAGAACTCGCCGAAAGTAAAGCAAAATTAGAAGAACACAAAACAAAAATTCTCACGAAAGCACGCGAAGAAGCGACCGGTATTCTTTTAGACGCTGAGGAAACCGCTAAAGAAACCATGAAAGAAATCAAAGAAGCAAAAAAATTAAAATATAACGAAATGAATAAAAAATTTGATAATGCCAAAAGCAAAATCAAAAAGCAACTTTCCAAAACTTACGTTAAAACCGAAGACACCGAAACCCCTTACACCCCATTTGAAATCAAAGTCGGCATGAATGTCTACATCCCATCTCTCGACCAAGAAGCCTCCGTCCTCTCCCTCCCCGACTCCGACCAAAACGTACAAGTCCAAGCCGGTATCGTAAAATCCAAACTCCACATCTCCAAACTCCGCCCGACAAAACAGCCGCAATCCACCGTCAACAACGTCAAAATATCGGTTTCATCCAAGATACAAGCACAAAACATCAGTAACGAAATCATGCTTCGCCATATGCACGTCGACGAAGCTTTATACGAACTCGAAAAATACATCGACCACGCCTTAATCGCCAACCTCTCCACCATTCGCATTGTACACGGAAAAGGCGAAGGAATCTTAAGAAAAGCGGTACACGAATTTCTAAAAAATCATCCAAATGTCAAAAGTTATCGTTTAGGAGAATTCGGCGAAGGCGACCTCGGCGTCACAATTGCAGAATTAAAATAATATGAAACAAGTCTAATGTTATACAAAACCCTTGTACGGACAGCATTCATGCTGTCCATCAATTAAAATCCACTTTATAAGGAGGAAAATCATGATAAAATTTACCGTTCCCCAAAAACACAATAACTTAAAACTCTTGTCTTCCATTCAAAACTTCTACCCAAAAATCTCCTACAACACTCTTCAAAAGCTACTCCGAAAAAAAGACATCAAAATAAACGGGAAACGCGTATCCCAAAACGTCAATATCTTCGCGGGGGATATTGTAGAAATTTATTTAGCCACTCCCACCGAAAAAGCCGAAATCATCTATGAAGACGACAACATCTTAATTGCCAATAAACCACAAGGAATCGAGGTATTAAAATCCATCGAAGAAACCTCCCTACTCGACATTCTAAAAAAACAATACAATAACGCCTACCTATACCCCGCTCACCGCTTAGACAGAAACACCGCCGGGCTTGTTCTCTTCGCAAAAAACGAAGAAACCCTAAAAATATTGGAAGAAAAAATACAAACCAAACAAATCAAAAAATACTATCAATGCCATGTTCTCGGAAAAATGCCTAAAAAATCAGAAACCCTAAATCACTATCTTTTCAAAGACCGAAAAAAAAGCATGGTCTATATCAGCGACACTCAAAAAACAGGCTATCTCCCAATTACCACAAAGTACACCGTTACAAAAGAAGACAACGACTCCAGCTACTTAGAAGTCGAACTTGTCACCGGAAGAACCCACCAAATCCGCGCCCATTTAGCCTATATCGGACATCCCATCATCGGAGACGGAAAATACGGAGATTATGAAGCCAATAAACGTTACGGGAAAAAATACCAAGAACTCACCGCCTACAAACTCCGCTTCTGCTTCTCCAACGACGCCGGAATCCTAAACTACCTAAACGGCAAAGAAGTAACTCTATGTCCTAAATTCTAAGCCTACAACTGTTACAGTTCAAAATATAGCTTTCTACAATGATTGTGTGCTATCATTGTAGGGACAGCATTCATGCTGTCCACATTCTAATCTAAAAGAGCTCTGCACCGTACGGACAGCATTCATGCTGTCCTAATTCTAAGCTAAAAATATTACAGTTCAAAATATCGCTTTCTACGATGATATCGCAATCATTGTACGGACACAATTTATTGTGTCCCAATAACTAAGGAGGAATCAAAATGAACGACGAAAAATCCTACACCTATCACTGCAAACCCGAAGTTTGCGAATTAAACGAAAATAACGTGTTAAAGCCATACGCTTACCCATTGATGATTGCAAAAATCATTGAAGAACACTTAATCAATAATAAATGGGATATCGGAATCACCTCAAAATACGGACTCGCATGGGCCCTCACCTCCATGTCCATCCAACTCAACCGCCCTATAAAAGGAAATCCCGAACTCACCGCCAAAACATGGGCATCCTCACATAAAGGACCTCTTTATCAAAGAGACTTTGAATTTTATCAAGGAAACGACGTTATCTTCTGCGGTACTTCCTTCTCTTTCCTTTTAGACCTACAAACCAGAAGCATCTATCGAAAAAAAGAAACTCCTTTCGGCAGTATCACCTTCCACGAAGAACACACCATAGAAGCAACTCATAGTTTCAAACCAATCGCAGACTTTCAAACCGTCGCCGAAAAGCAAGTCCAAAACAGCTACATAGACGTACTCGGTCACGTCAACAACTATCGCTACACTGAATTCGCCTACGACGTCCTCACCGACGAAGAAATCGCAAACTTAGAAAACTTAAAACGAATCGACATCTACTTCCTCTCCGAACTCTCCAAAAAAGACATCTTCGAAATTAAAAAATCCAACCAAAACAACCAAATCATCATCCAAGGCTGCAATAAAACCAAAGAAAAAATCTCCTTCCACGTCATTTTTTCTTTCTAACCATGTTTTCTATCTTACTGTACGGACAGCATTCATGCTGTCCATTAAGGAAATATATTTCTATCTCACTGTACGGACAGCATTCATGCTGTCCATTAAGGAAAAGAGGCCGTCCCAAGACAGCCTCTTTTCTCTTAAATCACAACCTTATAAGGACTCTTCTCCGTCCCCATTCCTTCCTCAAGCCGAACCTCCGGACGCAGCCGAACAATCGGCATCACATTCTTCGTCTGAGCAAATTGCTTCGGATACTCACCACAATGCGTATACTGTAAACAAACACCAACCGCATCCCCATTTTCACACCGCACACAGCGACAATTACAATACTCTTCCCCCTTATTCAAAATCCGATAATTTGCCGCAAGCCAAACCATTCCACGCTTCGACGGAAACAAATCATACGCATTCAGCTGCTCCACATCGCCTGCATCAAAACGCCTCGGCACTCCCGCTTGAACTATTCCCTGTGCGTCTATGGGAAAGGTAATTCCACGATTCACCGGTATCATCGGACTCTGACTTCCAAGGCTCCGCCCACAACTCGCATAACGCCGATTCACATGAGCCTCTGACAAATAATTCAAAATATCCGCCGAATTCTGAAATCCTTCAAATCCGCACAAAGTCAACTTTCCGCCACTCTTTGCCGCCACCAGTTCAATTTCTTCTCCCCATCGAAAAACTCGCCACAGTCGCGTTTTCGACGGAAAAAACTCCTGATCCTCCTTATGCCCCGAATCTCTCGCCAATATAACACACTTATCCTGATTCGGCACATACTCCACATAATCTCCAACCTTCCAATTACAATCTTTCATCTTCTACGTCCCCCTGCTTTTTTATTCGTCCGGTCTGCCAATCGACACCCTTTTTCAAAGTTCCATAATGTGTTTATTATATCGTAATTTTAACTTTATGTCAAACACAAAAGGAGTCGCATTCCGCGACTCCTTTTCTATTCACAAACCACCTCAAAATCAATCTTCCGCGTCTCAATATCCGCTCTCATCAATCTCACCTTCACAACATCACCCAAGCGGTAAATCTTATTCGTTCTCTCCCCAATCATCGCACACAACTTTTCCTGGTAAATATAATAATCATCCTCAATACTCTCCACTCGCACAAGTCCCTCAATGGTATTCTCCAACTCCACAAAAAATCCAAAAGAAGTAACCGACGAAATAATTCCCTCAAACTCTTCCCCAACAAACTGAGCCATATACTCCGCCTTCTTCAAATCCACCGAATCCCGCTCCGCAAGCTGTGCCTCACGTTCCTTCTCCGACGAATGCTTCGCGCCTTCCACCGCCAATTTTCTTAACTTCTTCACACGCTTCTCATTCTTAAACTGATACCCATTCTCAATCAACTCACTCATCACACGATGAATAAACAAATCCGGATAACGCCGAATCGGAGAAGTAAAATGACAATAATACTTCGCCGCCAAACCGAAATGTCCCGTATTCTCCGCGCTGTACCTCGCCTGTTGCATCGACCGTAACATCAACGCCGAAATAATCTTCTCCTCCGGCTTTCCCTTAATCTCCTTCAAAAGCTCCTGAAACGCCTTCGGCTGTAACTTCGAAAGTCCCTTAACACGATAGCCGTAATTAAAAATAAACTTCGAAAACTCCTCCAACTTCTCAGAATCCGGCAAATCATGCACACGAAACATAAACGGCACTTCCAACCAGAAAAACCGCTCTGCAACCGTCTCATTCGCCGCCAACATAAAATCTTCAATTATATTATTCGAAACCGTTATCTCATACTTCTTAATCTCAATCGGCTTACCCGACTCATCCAAAATCACCTTAGCCTCCGGAATATCAAAATCGATACTTCCACGCTTCACACGACGTGCCCGTAAAATCCGAGACAATTCCGCCATCATCGAAAACTCATCCACAAACGCCTGATAACGCTTTCTTAAAGCCTTATCTCCCTCTAAGATCTTCGTCACATCCGAATAATTCATACGCTCATCAATATGAATCACACTCTTAAAGATATCGCTACCAAGAATTTTACCTTTCTCGTCAATCTCCATCATCACCGAAAACGCCAGCCTATCCTCTCCCATATTCAAGCTGCAAACTCCATTCGACAACTTTCTCGGCAACATCGGAATCACACGATCCACCAAATACACGCTGGTACCTCTCTCATACGCCTCTTTATCTAACGCAGACCCCTCTTTTACATAAAACGAAACATCCGCAATATGCACTCCAAGACGGTAATTTCCATTTTCTAACTTCGAAATAGACACCGCATCATCCAAATCCTTCGCATCTTCACCATCAATCGTCACCATCTTCACGTCACGCAAATCTCTTCTCTTTTTATACTCCTCCGCCGGAATCTCCTCCTGAATCTTCTTCACCTGCGCCAAAACTTCTTTCGGAAAATCCTCCGTCAAATCATGCGAATACATAATCGCCAAAATATCCACACCCGGAGCGCCGATTTTTCCTAACCGACTCACCACTTTTCCCTCAGCACTTCGACGCGAAGCCGGCCACTTCGTAATCTCCACCGTCACAACCTCATTATTCTTCGCACCGTTAAACTCATTCTTCGAAATAAAAATATCCTGCGAAATCTTCTTATCCAACGGCACCACAAACGCAAAATTCTTACTTCTCTCAAAACGCCCGATAATCTGCTTGTGATTCCGCTCCAAAATCTTCGTAATAATCCCCTCAGGACCTCTGTGCTCATCCCCCATAGAAACAACACGCACTTCTACCTTATCTCCATCCCAAGCACCCTTCACATCAGACGGTGGAATAAAAATATCCGCCTCATTCTCATCCTCCGGACGAACAAATCCAAACCCCTTCTCATTCGCTTCAAAAATTCCTGTTATAATAATCGCCATAACTTAAATGTCTCTTCCCTTCCGTACGGATAGCATTCATGCTGTCCATTCCTTCTCATTAATGCCTTTAGTAACACTTTATATCTCAATCTCCGTACGGACAGCATTCATGCTGTCCATACCTCACCCAAATTCTCTGTATAAAACAAAAGAGCCAATCTCTTGGCCCTCTCTTCCTTACCAAACTATTGTCAATGCAAGTGATGTAATCACAAAAACAACAGCAGCAATCGTTGTCATTCTTCCCAACATTCCATTCAATGTTCTAGCCTTATTCTTTCCAAAGAAAGTCTCAGCTCCTCCGGCAATCTCACCCGAAATTCCGGCACTTCTTCCCGATTGAAGTATAACAACAAAGATAAGTGTCAAGCACACAATTACATGCAAAACCATTAAAACTGTTTTCAACATATCATTCTACCTCCAATAGTTTTCTCAATTAGCTATATTATCATACCACATCGACAAATTTTATACAAGCATTTCCCGCAAAATTTTTCCAATGTTTGTTACAAGTCAGACTATACATCGGGACGTCGAGGACGCCGTCCCCTACAATAACGGCATAATCGCTGTAAATCCAAGAGGGTGTAATAACCCAAAAAGAGGAGATTCTCGCGAATTCTCCTCTTTCTTTTTATAGTTCTTTTAGCAGCTCCAACTGCGACTTAATAATCGACTCAATCTTGCTCTTATAAACCGCCACTTCCTGCCGAATCTTCTCCATCTCATTCTTCTTATCAATCACTTCCTGATTCGAAAACTCTCGGTTCTTCTGAGCTAAAAATTCCGCCTCTTGAAGAATATTTTCCGCTTTCTCCTGCGCATTTCGCTTAATCTCCTCCGCCGCATTCTGCGCCGCAATCATCGAATTCTTCAAAACCTCTTCCATCGCCTTATACTGACTGATGCCCTCATTCAATAACGCAATCCGATCCTTTAACTCAATATTCTCTTTATATAACGCCTCATAATCCTGATTTACTTTCGCAAAAAACGTATCAACAGACCTTCTCGAATAACCGCCCAAAGTCTTCTTAAACTCATTCTTCTCAAGTTCCAATGGTGTAATCATAACATCGCCCCATTAGCCTTTCTGACCCGAAATTTTTAACGTAAAACGGCTGAGTCAAAGCCGCTTACAAAGAAATGAGCATAGAAATTCTTCTCTTTCCGAAGGGAAAAATTTCTATGCCCATTCAAAATTATCCCCATAACAAAACATTCCTATTTTATCCAAGGGAAAGTGCCTTTATTTCTGTCATCTTTTCCTTCACTTAAAATGTCCACATTATAAGGCACAATTAAAAAGATTGATGACGAAACCTTCTGAATATGACCATCCACGCCATAAACAGCACCACTTAAAAAATCAATTAATCTTCTCGCAGTATCTTTATCTGCATACTCTAAATTTATAACGACCGGTTTTTTCTCCTTTAAATGATCACACACATCTTGAGCGTCGTCAAAAGAATTCGGTTGCATCACAACTAACTTTAACTGATTCGCATCAGATAAATTCACAACCTTTCCATTCTTCTTAAAAGGGTTATAATTTCCCTTCAGATTCTCTTGATTCTTCGGTGTCTCATTTGAATTGTAAACTTCCTCATCCGTGAGTTCCTCTTCATTATCGAAGCCTACTAAGTTCAACATCTTGTTGATTAAAGCTGACATATTCAAACCTCCCTAAAAATAAATTAAAAATTCTCTTCTGTGTCACTTTACTCTTCATATATCGGAAAATATATGAAAAACTTTATACGCTTTTTAAAAATTTAATTTGCAATTATCATTTTTTCTTCCTTCACATTCGCCGCATCCTCTACGATTTTGTCATACAAATACGGCTTACTCTCTCCCTCAACCTCTTTAATAATCGAATCTCCGCCATAACTATTTACAATTTCAATCGTTTTCGGGAATAATCTCGTCCCATTCACAATATAAATTTGATTGACTCCCTCATTTTCACGAATCGCCGAAGTCGGAACCTTCAATCCCGACGCACTGTCCCAAATAATATCCACTTTAATTTTCCGATAATTCAGTAATGACTCGATTCCGCGATTAATCCGAAATGTCAAAATCGCCTTACCGTTCTCAATGGTAATATAATCAATTCTTCCCGTAATCTCATCTGAACCGATTTCCGGGAATCTTAACTTTACCTTACTATCGACCTTCGCATTTAACGCATTCTTCGACGAAGAAATTACCGTAATATAACCTTCAATATTATCCACAATCTTAAAACAATTCGGCTTAATAGTTCCCACCAATTCACCGCTCGGCACTTTTAATTTCTCCAAAACTTCTGACTCGTAATTTCCGATTTCCTTCGAAGAAAAAACTTCCTCATAGCCATCCAATTTATACGCAACCGTACCCGCAATCGGCGCCGTAAGCTCCGTCCGACTCGCCGTAAGTTCCGCCTCATATTGCCGCAACTCGTCATAATAATTACGCTCCACTGAACCCTTCGGACTCATCTCCCCGATAATTTTCGCTTTTTTGCTAAGCTTATCATCAATTTTACTCTTCACATCGCTTAACGTCGAAAACGTATCATTATAATCCGACAACATCAAATTCTGCAAAACCGAATTCACATCACTCTCAATTAGCGCAATATCGTTATTAAAAATCCCCGGACCGGATAACTGTGAAAGTTTCGCATTAATTTCCTGAATTTTTCCGTTAATCTCGCTGCTGTCACGTTCCTTCAAAACCGCAACGGTTTGTCCCACCGAAACACGTTCCCCCTCATTCGCAATCGGATACAACTCTCCCGTTGCTTCCACATTCACAATCTTCTCATTACGCGTAATATAGCCATCTACCGTCTCCAACACTTCAATCTCGCCATTCACAATTACCGTCGTATCCACAGACTGCGAAAAAAAGGTGTAGACAAACATTATAATATATGCGATCAAAAGCACAAATATTACAAATCTACCCCATTTTATTTTACTTTTCTTCTTCACTCGATAAACTACCTTTTCCTCTTTTGTTGACATGACTACCCTCGCATAGAAAAGAATAAAGAATAAATTTCATTTATTCTCTATTCTTTCATTTTTTCTGACCCATTTTTTTACACAAAATTAATCGGTTGGTCCTCCGTTCCCAGCATCGTCTTAATCGGCTTTAACGGATTAATCGTCGCAATCGAATGTTTATAAATTAAAAACTGCTTTCCATCATTCTCAAGCATCACAACAAAATTATCAAATCCCTTAATAACCCCTTTATGCTGAAAACCATTCACCAAATAAACACTCACCACCGAATGTTCCTTTCGTAATTGGTTCAAAAATAAATCCTGTAAATTCGCTCCTGCCATAAAAGCTCCTCCTATTCCGTATAAAACTCCAAAATTTTATCAATTACCGAAACACCATCCGAAACATCAAACCAACGTAATCCCGGTGTCCTCTTAAACCATGTGATCTGCCGCTTCGCATAGCGTCTTGACTCTTGCTTAATCTGCTCTGCAACCTCTTCAAGGGAACATACTCCCTCAAAAAACGGCATAAACTCTTTATAGCCGATCGCCTGAAAAGAAGTAAGTTTCTCGTTCGCGTTCATTTCCTCCATTACAGCCTTCGCTTCCTCAAGCAATCCGCACTTCATCATTTCCTCCACACGTAAATTAATCCGCTCGTATAATTTTTCGCGTTCCATCTGTAATCCCACTACTATATAATCGTATTTTTTCTCTTTTTCTTTAGACCTTCTCTGAAACTCCGTAATCGTTTTGCCGGTCACACGATAAACCTCTAAAGCACGAATAATCCGCTTCATATCATTTAGCTTAATTCTCTCCGCCGACTCTTTATCTACCTTTTTTAATTCTTCATACAGATACGCATTCCCTTTTTCCTTCGCAACTTTTTCAAGTTCCTCCCGAAGTTTCTCCGAAGACGTTACCTCGCCGTAATCAATCTCCTCCACCAAACTGTTGATATAAAGCCCCGTCCCGCCACAAACAATCGGTACTTTCCCACGGCTCAAAATATCCTCAATACAAGTATATGCCGCCTTTTGAAAATCCACGACACTAAATTTCTCCCCAATCTCGACAACACTTAACAAATGATGCGGAATACCGTCCATTTCCTCAACGGTAGGCTTCGCCGTACCAATATCCATCTTCTTATAAATCTGCATCGAATCCGCCGAAATAATCTCCCCGTTTAGTCGCTTCGCTGTCTCAATCGCAATCTTCGTCTTACCTACCGCCGTCGGACCGGCAATCACCAAAACTTTACTCTTCATTCCAAACTCCCAACTCTTAACTTCTCTTAAATTTCTTCTCCAACTCCGCCTTACTCATACGAATCGCTGTCGGTCTCCCATGCGGACAAGTAAACGGATTATTTAGTTTCATCATCTCATCAATCAGCACTTCAATCTCCCGATAATCCAAATTCATATTCGCCTTCACCGCCGCCTTGCAAGCCATGGTAAAAATAAAGTATTCCACCTTATCATTCTCCACAACCCCACTCTCACGACTTAGACTATCAATTAAATCAAAGAAAATTCCCTTAATATCCGAAGTCGAAATTTCACTCGGAACCGCCGAAATCTTAAAAGAATTTCCTCCAAACTCCTCCAACTCAAATCCCGTCTTATCAAATAAATCCAAATTCGCCGAAACCAAATCAAACTCATTCTTCTTTAACTCGATGACTTCCGGGATCATCAAAATCTGCTTATTTTTCTGCTTTTCCCGCACCTTCTTCACAAGTCGCTCATACATCACACGCTCATGCGCCGCATGCTGATCGATAATATAAAAATCGTCTCTTTGTTGTAAAATAATATACGTCGAAAACACCACGCCGATAATCTTATAATCCTTCACCGGATTCGGTACCGAAACCGCTTCACTGTTAAAAATACTTTCATTTCGCTCTTTTATCGGCTGATAAATTTCCTTCTTCTCCTGTACCGGGATCGATGCCGTCGGAATATTCACCAGACGGTAAGAATCCTTCATCCCACTGCTACTCTTTGGAGAAGAAAAAGAAGGATAACTACTGCCACTCTTCGCAGAAGAAAAACTACTCCCGCTTCTCGGTATTGAACTTCCCGCAAACCGATTCGTCTCCCCCTTCGGAAGCGACTGAAACAATTCCTTCACATCATGCTTCGGCAACTCAGATTCTTCCTCCGGTTTCTCCATTTCCGGAACCAAATCCCTCTCCAAAACCGCTCCTCTTACCGCATTATACACCGCCCGATAAATCACGCTCTCATCAGAAAAACGGACCTCCGTCTTCGCCGGATGCACATTCACATCCACTAACTCATTACTCATTTCCACATTCACAACCACAAACGGAAACTTTCCCTCCGGCACAATTGTCTGATACGCATTCTCCACCGCCGTCGAAATTGTCTTATTCTTTATGTATCTTCCATTCACAAAAAAGATCTGATTGGTACGATTCGAACGCCCCGTTGACGCATTTCCCGCCACACCGGTCACTTTCACATTCTCCATCTCAAACGAAAACGGAATCACATTTCTCGCAATATCCTTCCCGTAAATGCTGTAAATGCTATTAATAATATTTCCGTCCCCATTCGTCTGAAGAATCACCTTCTTCGAATTGATATACTTAAACGCAATATCCGAATGAATCAATGCCATCTTCGACACAACATCCTCAATATATCCCGCTTCGGTATAATCCTTCTTCAAAAATTTATAACGAGCCGGCGTGTTATAGAATAAGTTTCGAACCACCATCGTCGTCCCTTTGTTACTCGCCGCTTCCGTCTGTTCTAAAATTTTACCGCCCTTTATCACTAAACGGTTTCCCACATCGCTCTCCGCCTGCCGAGTCGTCACCTCCACTTCCGCAACCGACGCAACCGACGCTAAAGCCTCACCACGAAAGCCAAAAGAAGAAATCGAATTCAAATCACTCGCGCTACGAATCTTACTTGTCGCATGCCGTTCAAACGCAAGCTCCATATCATCCTTCGCAATTCCGCTACCGTTATCCGAAATCTTCAAATAGGAAATTCCGCCATTTAAGATCTCCACCGTCACACTCGTCGCACCCGCATCCAAAGAATTCTCAATCATCTCCTTCGCCACCGACGAAGGTCTCTCCACAACCTCGCCCGCCGCAATCTGATTCGACGTCAGCTCGTCCAACACAACAATCTTACCCACAACACCCCTCTCCTTCCACACATCATGTCTGCTCTTTCTATCCGTACGGACAGCATTTATGCTGTCCACTTTCTTCTAATTTCCCAATATCTCAATACGCTCTAAATTATTAACCACCGTCTCCACAATTTCCTCAATCGCCAAATGTTCCTCCGACTTCTTTAACTTCTCAATCTTCGGCTGCGTCTCCGGATGCTTCGGCACAAAAATCGTACAGCAATCCTCATACGGCAAAATAGAAGTCTCATAAGTTCCAATCTTCTTCGCAATATCAATAATATCATTCTTGTCCAATCCAATTAACGGGCGAAACACCGGAATACTGCAAACATCATTCGTCGCTACAATCGACTTCATCGTCTGACTCGCCACTTGTCCGATATTCTCCCCCGTAAGCAAAGCATCACAGCCCTTCGCCGCCGCAACACGCTCCGCCACTCTCATCATAATACGACGCATCAACAACACCATCTGATCCGCCGGACAATTATCCCGAATCGCCAACTGCGGTTCGGTAAAATTCGCAATATATAAATTCACTTTCTTACAATACCCCGCCAAAATCTTACACAAATCAATAACCTTTTCACGAGCCTTCGGTCCCGTATATGGAGGACTAAAGAAATGCAACGCATCAATCTCAACCCCACGACGCGCCAACATATACCCCGCAACCGGACTATCGATTCCACCCGAAACAAGCAATAAAGCCTTTCCGTTCGTTCCAACCGGCATACCGCCAAGTGCCGGAATCTTCTCTATGTAAATATAGGTTTTCTCTCTCACTTCAATCGTCAACAACGTCTCCGGCTTCGTCACATCCACCCGAAGACCCTTTATCTTCGATAAAATATAGCCGCCAACCTCTTTCGCAATTTCCATGGAATCCTTCGGAAAACTCTTATCTCCACGACGCGCCTCCACCTTAAACGTCTCATTCAAATTTTCCTCTTCCATTAATTGAACCGCCGTTTTCTTAATCAAATCATAATCACTATCAATCTTCACAGCCGGACTAATCGAAACAATACCAAACACCCGTCTCGTCTTCTCCATAATCCGATCCAAAAACTCCGGTTCCTCCGGTTCAATATATACTCTCGCCTGCGAAATCTGAATTTTCACCTTTTCTCCACGCAAAGCGTCCTTAATATTATCCACTAATTTTTTCTCAAATTTCGCCCTGTTATTTCCCTTCAAGGCAATTTCACCATATCTTACTAAAATGACATTGTACATAATAAACTCCTCCAAGATAGAAGATTATCACAATTTGCGAGAATTATCAAGGCAGGAAAAAAGAAAAAATAAAGGCATTTTCCTTCGTAATTGCCTTTATTTTTTCTTTTCTCTTGCCTATCCTTATTGCACCTCAATCTGCGTACCGCCCTCATGTTTCATTTCTGTTTTTGGTAACGCCATCTCCAAAACTCCGTTTTTATACTCCGCTGTAATCTTATCCTTCTCCACACCCGAAACCCGAAAACTTCTCGCATACGAATGATAATACCGCTCCTTCTTAATCACCTTATCCGTCTCATCATACTCCTTACTATCATCTTTCTCTGCCTGAATCGTCAAATAATCTCCATCAATATCGATATAAATATCCTTCTTCTCAAACCCCGGCAACTCCGCCTGAAGAAGATATTTATCCCCTTTATCAATAATATCCGTCTTAAAACTATTTGTCGCCCCCGAAAGACCTTCCCATAAGTTTTTCTCCCAATGATCCAAATAGTCAAATACACTACCGTTTCTGTTTTCCCATGGCACTAAATTATACATAAAAATTCCTCCTTCAAAAAAATTTTGCAAAAATAGATTACCCAATTTTTTCATAAATAATCCATTCTTGCTATTTTTTCAAAGAAGGAATCCCTTTATTTATCTCGCCAACCAACCACCATCAACCGCCAAAATATGTCCATTCACATAGTCCGAAGCCGCCGAAGACAAGAAAACGACCGCGCCCATTAAATCCTCCGGTGTCCCCCAACGTCCAGCCGGAATTCGGCTCAAAATCTCCTCGCTTCTCTTTTCATCCGCACGAAGCGCCTGCGTATTATCCGTCGCCATATAACCCGGTGCAATCGCATTCACATTAATTCCATACTTCGCCCACTCATTCGCCAACGCCTTTGTCACACCGCCAATCGCACTCTTGCTTGCCGTATAAGCCGGCACACGAATACCCCCTTGGAATGTAAGCATAGAAGCAATATTCACAATCTTTCCGCCCTGTTTCTGTTCCATAAACTCCTTCGCCACTCTCTGCGATAAGAAAAACGCTGTTTTTAAATTCAAATTCAAAATATCGTCCCAATCCTTCTCGGTATAATCCACCGCATCCGCACGACGAATCGTTCCCGCATTATTTACTAAAATATCCACTCTTCCAAACGTCTCTTTCGCCGTATTTATAATCTCATCAACCGCCTCTAAAGTAGTAAGATCCGCCTTCACCCAAGCAAACTTACCACCCGCTTTTTCTACCAACGACTTTGTCTCCTCACTACTCGACTGACTCACTCCAACCACATTCGCACCATTCTCCGCCAAAGCCACACAAATCGCCTGTCCTAAACCACGACTCGAACCCGTCACAATCGCTACTTTACCCGTCAAATCAAATAAATTTTTCATAATCTCACCCTCCTTGCTAAGATTCTATCACAAATCATCAAAAGTACCAATAAAGTTCTTGCAGATTATCCGAAAATAAGTTACAGTTCAGAATATAGCTTTTTATAATGATGCTACAACCATTGTAGGAGACGGCGTCCTTGACGTACCGATATATTTGCAACAACTTTAGTCTGAACTGAAACCAATTTCTGTTACTGGTCAGACTTAAATTTATAGAAAAAGCATAAATAGTGTAGGGACAGCATTCGCGGACGTAACACCATGAACGAAGTGAATGGCTTGTACGTCCTGTGTAAAAAAACTCCAAGAACGAAGTGATTGGGAAGTTTTGACTACTATGCTGTCCACAGAAAATGTGGAATAAAGGACAGCATGAATGCTGTCCCTACAAGGCTTTCGCGAAAATAATAAGTTGTTAAGCCTGACCTGTAACCACTTTCTAAATTTTTTTTACAAAAACTATTGCAATTTATAACTAATTTGGTATATAATATATAAGCAATAAGACATGTGCCTGTAGCTCAGCAGGATAGAGCAACGGCCTTCTAAGCCGTTGGCCGGACGTTCGAATCGTCTCAGGCACACCAAAAAAGAAAACCGATTTCGGTTTTCTTTTTTTATTTAAAATATTCATCATATCCGCCCAATAAATTATACACTTCTTTATAACCCAAATCAATCAGCATCTCGGCAACAGCAATACTTCTGATACCGGATGCACAAACCACAATCAACATCGTATTTTTGTCAGGGTATATATTTAAAATATTCTCAATATCTTGAGGCTCAATGTTGA
Source organism: Clostridia bacterium (assembly GCA_017934955.1). Lineage (GTDB taxonomy): Bacteria > Bacillota > Clostridia > TANB77 > RGIG9151 > RGIG9151. The sequence goes on along the minus strand of JAGBIO010000002.1, from coordinate 29,223 downwards.
GTGAGCCTTTTAAATGAGAACGATTAAAATCACTCTTATCTCTGATATCGATCACTTTTGCATGATTTTCCAAAAGTATTCGGGCTTCATTTTTTGTAATATTCTTTAACATTAGCCTCAAACCCCTTCATTCTATATTATGCAAAACAAGTCTTAAGGGACATATCAGCGATTCAAAAAATGATTGATATATTGATACACCGTCTGCACATAAGAAAACTTAGGCGGAAGGTGAAAAAAGCCATGCAACGTATCTTCCACACGATACATTTCTACATAATTTCCCGCATCTTTCAACTTCACGCCAAAAGACTCGCCCTCATCTCGCAAAGGATCATATTCCGCCGTAATCAATAACGTATCCGGCAAATTCGAAAAATCCTTCGCCAATAACGGTGCCAAATACGGATTCTCTAAATTTTCCTCTTGATTCACATACATCTCGGTATAATCGCATAATCTCTTCGCTGTAAGCAAATAATTTTCTCCGTTGCTTCTAACCGATTCAAACGGCGAAAGAGCCGGATTATGCGTATAGTAGGTCACCGGATAAATCAAAATCTGCTTTACAACCGAAAATTCCCCTCTATCCCGAAACATCATCGATAAAGCCGCAACAAGATTCCCGCCGGCACTATCTCCAATTAAAGTAATCTCCGCTTTTTCCCTGTAAAGAACTTCATTCATCCAAAAGATGTCTTTTATCAATTTATAGCATTCTTCCAAAGCCACCGGAAACTTCACCTCCGGCGATAAACTGTAATCAATCGAAAGAACGGTAGAATTCGTCGCCTTTGAAAGTTCTGCACAGGTATCATCATAAGTATCCACCGAGCCTAACACCCAGCCACCGCCATGAATAAAAACCAAAATGCTCTTTTCTTCCGCTGATTTTGCCCGATAAGACCGTACTCGGATTTTTCTCTCCTCAAAATCAAAAAAATGATCCTGCTTCTCCACATCATCGCCGGCATATTCTTTATAAATAGTCCCCTCAAACTTTCTCGCCATTCCGTAATTCTTTTTAAAATCCAAATCTGGATAAGAAAGCGCCTTTAATGCCGCCTGAAACACCTTATTAATCGCCATAAAAATCCTCCGTTAATCAAATATTTTCCCAATTATTCCTGTCTCTAAATTCTTCACAAACTCTTCCGCATCCTTTCGAGTCCCCACAATACTGCCAAAATGAATCGGAATCGCAATCTTCGGCTTTATCAAATTCGCCGCCTCCGCCGCATTCTGTGCATTCATCGTATACGTACCCCCCACCGGCAAAAACGCCACATCACAGGAAATCGACTCCATCTCCGGAATCTTATCGGTATCCCCTGCAATATAATAACGAATGCCATCCAACGTAAGAAGATAACCAACCCACTGCTTCCCTTTCGGATGAAACGGTTTCATAACGTTGTAAGACGGAATCACCGAAAAGGAAATTTCCGCCACTTCACCGTTTTTCCCAATTTCTGCAACAACAACGTCCTCTTCATTAAATCCCATTTTTAACGCATCTTCATAAGATTCCCGCACAACAACCAACTTCGTCGAATCCTTCTTCAAACGCAAAATATCCGTCTCCGAAAAATGGTCATAATGAGGATGTGTACAAAAAATAACATCCGCATCATGCCTCTCCTCCACTTTATAAGGATCTATGTAAATCACTTTTCTTTCCTTTTCCAAACGAATCGACGCATGCCCTAAAACCCGAATCCCATCTTCTATCATATTCTTCTCCACCTTCCCGATAAATTTCCTAAAACTAAGGACAGCATACCATATGCTGTCCTTAGTTTTCAATACTTTTAGTCAATCATATTTGCAACCTCATTCATCATTCTTGCAAGCTTCTTCGCAGCCGACTTACTCGGTTTCCAAACTCTTCTCTTCATCCATCTGTTATTTGCCATACCGGTCACACCAAGTGCCGCCGCAATCACACTGCCGGCAATAATTCCCTTCGCAAAACGACTCATATTTCTCACCTCTCTATGGTATTATTTTTTTCTTTCCGAACAAAATAATACATAGGGATTTTAGGAATTTAAACTACCAAATAATTCATCAAATTTCGCTTCCAACTGCTTTTGAATATCATCGTCCCCCAAATCTACTTCCGGCTCCGGATTCATTCCGTTCGGATGAAGCGGCGAAGAAGTATCTGCCGGGCCGGTCTTTAAGCCATACGGATATACAATCTTGTACTCCATACGATGATTCAACGTCGGATCATTATGATCCAACTTGCACTTCATTCTCTCCTTATCCTTCGGATGCATCGAAACATCATATTTTTTCGCCTTAATCGGCTTCATACCCTTTACCATAACGATACTGGTATCTAACGGCAAACGCTTTAACTCATCAATCGTCATTAAAGCTCTACCCATCGAATTATCTGAAATACTCTCGGACTTTTGACCCGCGCCTGCCGATAAAATGCCTTCCAACGGACCACTAACGGAATGTTGTTTCTTATTAATTGTAGTTTCTCCCAAACTCTTCGAAATATACTCACACGTTTTTACTGCCTGACTGCCTAAGAACAAATGCGTATCACAGTTCGCCATAATATTCTCATAAATATCTTTATACATATCCATCAACTGGTCAATACTCTGCAATACAATACTGATATTAATATTTCTGCTTCGGCTGGTACTTAACTTCTGGTTAAAATCCGGAATTTGCCCCGTATTCGCAAACTCGTCGAGGAGGAAGAAGACCGGTATATCCAACTTTCCTCCATTCTGATCCGCCTTAAAATACAATCTCTGCAAAACCTGACCGAAGAACATCGTCGGAATAAAGTTAAACGCACTATGGCTATCCGGTGTAATAACGAAAGTAGCCATTTTTTTCTCACCCATCGCATCAATATCGATCGAACTGCTACCGGTAATTGAAGAAATCTGCGGTGTATCAAACACGTTAAGACGCGTTGCCAATCCAACCAAAACTCCCGCTCTCGTCTTATCTACCGCCAAACGAAATGTCTCATAACTCTTTCTCGCCATATGTTCAAACGGAAGACGCATAAATACATCGTCCATCCAATCGAAATTTTCCCCCGCACGAACCATCGCCAAACAACTTGCCAAAGACTGCTCTTCCTTCGGCACTTCACTCAACAAATAATAAATACAAGAATTTAGTAACGCTCTTTCTGCTTGCGGCCAGAACGGGTCCTCATTTGTCGAACCCTTACTGGTATTCTTAATCAAAGCATCACTGACAATATCAACGTCCAACGGACTTCCGATATGCCACAGCGGATTATACGAGTCACTGCACTCCGGGTTTACCAAATTGATACAACGCACTTCATAACCGTTGTCTCGTAAAAATCCCGCCGCTGTATCAAAGTTTTCACCTTTCGGGTCGGTAACGATATAAGAACCCAACATTTGCAACATATTCGGCATAATATAACCTCTGGATTTTCTCGAACCCGCACCACCTATGATTAAGACATTCTTATTAATAAACTTATTATCCGTCGTTAAATAATTATCCTGCGCCAAAATAATTCCGGTATTCCGATTTAAGATCTGATATTGCTCACCATCCGCCCAGCCGCTGGAACCATGCTCAACACCTTCATATTCTCCTTTTAACCAAAACTGGTTCACTTCAAAAACCACAATAACCACTAATCCGATTAAAGTCGCCGCCGGTGCCAAATTCATCCACATCGCTCTCGTTTCGGCATAATGAAACAAATAAGAAAGGATGGTAAACGGCCATAAATTCTTAAAAAAATACGGAACCCCTTTATTGAGACCCTCAAACAGACCCCATCCATTCTGGAGACACTGCGTATACGTCACCGCAAATGAACCAATAATGAAAAAGTCCAGTATCAATAAAAGAATTCCAAAAAATATGTATCGCTTCTTTCTATCATTCAAGAAATTCGCCATGATTTCTCTCCTCTTTCGTAAATCAAAATTTTAATATCAACAGATTAACGGTCCATGCCATCCATGCCATGTTCTCTCTCGTGTTGACGTCTTCTGTACATTTCCTCCTGCGTAGCATCTCTTACTGCCTCCGTCTGTGACTTGTCCGCTACACCAAACACAGAATCCGGCGCCATATTCGCATCTTCATGAACAAATCCTCTATCTTCCTCCGTATGAACCACATCTGGTCTCTTCTCTTCCATCAATCCACGCGCTACCAAAATCTCTTCTATCTCTTTCATGCTAATACCGGAATTTCTTGCGGCAGCATCCTGAAGTTCCAATGCCACTTCCGGACTAAGTGTTTTATTTAAAGTAAGTTTCTCGTCCGGATTTGTATTCAACATTAATTGCGTACCCTCCGGCGAAGTTAAAATCATTAACGCAGTATTTGCTTCAATAAACGCCTTCGTATCAACACCATTTGCCTTTAATACATTTAACGTCGCTTCATAGCTTTGTGCTTGTGCCAATTCAGCCTTCAATCTCGCAATATCAACCGGCGGAGTAATCCCCTCTAATTGAATCGCCTTTCCTTGTCCAAAATGTATTGTGTTTCCTTCCTCAAAGCGCAAACTCGTCGCCGCCAAACCAAATTCCATTTCACTCATTCAAATTCCCCCTCTAAAGCAGCATATTCTCCAAATCTTCCGATTCCTTCGTCTTAGGTAATTTAATACTTACATTCATCTCAAGTGCAATATAATTTCTATATGGAATTAGCTTATAAACTCCTCTTAAATTTCCAAATATATCCGGTTTTGAAATACTCGGAAACAGTTGTTTTCCCTCATCTACATCCACCAAAACAATTTGTCGCTTTGGATTAAACGTAAATTCATAATTTCTCTCGGCTACATCTGCCTGCGCATAATTGCTGTATTGAAGCTGAATGGTTTCCTTCGCTTCAACAAACTCACCATTCTCCACTTTTCCGTATCCAACCACACAACGTGTTTTCGCTAAAGACAAAATCACCACATTTTGAATCGGTTCATCGGAATACGGAATTGAGAAAGTCCGCTGAATTCTTCCATCTACAGCCGTTTCAGAATATTCTAACTTCTCCAAAGTACATAAAGGAGATTCCAACCACTGCTCTTTCTTCGTAAAATTAATCGCAAACGCCATAACATTAACGCCAACCGGCTGAATGACATGAAATTCTATTCCTTCCAAAAAACTCATTCGGATTTCCTCCTTAGTACCTATTATAATTTATGTTAACATAAAAACAAAACTTTGTCAAGCCCTAATGAAGCGCAATAAGTTCCTTCGCATGCGCCAAAGACGCCTCTGTAATATTCCCGCCGCTGATAATTCTCGCCACTTCCTGAACTCGTTCCTCCGGTAACAATCGCTTCAGTCTCGTAACGGTCCGACCATCCTCATCCTGCTTGCTAATATAAAAATGGCAATCCGCGTAAGCTGCAATCGACGCCAAATGCGTCACACAGATGACTTGCTTGTCCTTAGCAATCTCATGCATCTTTTCTGCCACCGCAAAACCGGCCTTTCCGCTAATACCGACATCAATTTCATCAAAGACCATTACCGGTATTATATCGGCATTTAATAAAACATTCTTTAGAGAAAGCATAATTCTTGAAATTTCGCCCCCCGAAGCAATTTTCGCCAACGGTTTTACCGACTCTCCCAAATTCGAAGAAAATAAAAATTCCACCGAATCCATTCCGTTTTCTCCAAAATGGTCAGACGACCGGATTGAAATTTCAAATCGCGACTTTGGCATCTCCAACTCCGTTAAAATCTCCGTAAGTCCCGTTTCTAACTTCTTGCCTGCCTTTTGACGTAATTCCGAAAGTACCTTTCCGCACTCCCGCATCTTTTTTTCAGTCTCCTCAAGTTCCCTCATCAACTGCGTCAAAATCTCCTCCGAAGACAACAACTCCTCATATTCTGCATGAAACTCCTTTAACGTCTTCAAAATTGTCTCAATATCTGCCCCATACTTCTTTTTTAACTTAAAAATCAAGTCTAAACGGTCGGTAACCACATTCATTTCACTCTCATCCACAAACACTTTCTCCGACTCACGTCCCAACACCGAAGAAATATCCTCCGCCAAATAATAAATTTCGCTAACCTTCTCCTCATACTCCTGATATTTTTCTTCTACCGTCGAAATTTCCCTCAACCCGCTCATCATCTTCTCTAAACGGGATAAAACTCCGGAATCTCCCGATAATCCTTCATGACAAGCACCAAGTACCCGCATAATTTTCTCGGAATTCATAAACAAATTTCGTTTTCGAATCAACTCCTCTTCCTCTCCCACTGAAAGCGAAGCCTCCTCAATTTCCTCAATCTGAAATTTCAAAAACTCCATACTGCGAATTCGCTTCTCCGGCTCTCCACCAAGTTGTTCCATTTTCTCCTTAATCTTTCTTCGTTTCTCATAAAATTCCTTATACTCCAAAAGTCGCTTTGTAAGCTCCTTCCCCGCAAAATTATCCAAAAGTTCCAAATGATTCTTTGGATTTAACAAAGACTGATTATCATGCTGCCCATGCAAGTCAATCAGCAATTCACCTAAAGCCCGCAACTCGCCAAGCGTCACCAATCTTCCGTTCACCTTCGTCACGCTTCGTCCGTTTAACAGTAACTCCCGATAAATCACGATTTCATCTTCCTCATAGCCTAACGCCGCCAATCGACTCTTTAACACATCATTCTCAATAAAAAATAAAGCCTCTGCAACAGCTTTATCCGCACCGGTCCTAATAAAATCCTTCGACATCTTATTTCCCAAAATCATATGAATCGCATTAATAATCAAAGACTTTCCCGCACCGGTTTCCCCCGTCAAAATATTTAAGCCCTTCTCAAAATGAATCGTAATTTCATCAATAATTCCAAGATTTTTTATATGAACGTGTGACAGCATCTTTTCCTCCAGCCAACCTATTTCTGTACGGACAGCATTTATGCTGTCCATTCTCTACTTTACATCTATTTCTCAACCTTCTGTACGGACAGCATTTATGCTGTCCATTCCCTACTTTACAACTATTCCTCAACCTTCTGTACGGACAGCATTTATGCTGTCCATTCCCTGCTTTACAACTATTTCATAAATTTCTTTCTCACCGTATCGAAAAAGAAATGATCTTTCAATTTCATCAACTTTATCGTTTTCTCCGACTTCCGAATGATCACAGAAGTTTCCTCATAATGTTCCCGTAACTCCTGTCCGTCAGCCACCACCATACAACCCGGCGTTTCCACTCTTATCTCGGTATCTCCACGCACAATAATCGGTCTTTGATACAACGAATGCGCACAAATCGGCGTCACCAACAAAACATCCAAAGCCGGCTCTGCAATCGGACCACCGGAAGACAAAGAATACGCCGTAGAACCCGTAGGAGTAGCTAAAATCAGACCATCCGCCCGATATCGATCCACAAACTTTCCATCAAAAAATAAATTCAACTCCAATAATTTGGTCTGAATCCCACGGCTTACCACAATATCATTTAAGGCATACATTTTTTGCCCCAAGAACTCCGCTTCTAATAAAATCCGTTCCTCTACAGTATAGTTTCCCGCTAAAATCTGTGCCAAAGCATCATGAACTTGCTCTTTGGAAATTTCAGTCAAATATCCCAAATTTCCCAAATTCACTCCCACAATCGGAGTACCCGACTCCATAAACTTTCTCGCAGTTCCCAAAAACGTGCCGTCTCCGCCAACCGAAATGACAAAATCATACGACTGATTTTTCTCCACCAAAGAACAGTCCGCTCCCAATTTCTTGGCAGCGGATACTATCTCTTCGGCAATCTTTCCCTCTGTATCTTTTTCCTGATTGATAAAAACGCCAATCTTTGTCATGCGTCCTCCTATTAATAGAACATTTCTCCCATCGAATGTCCCTCATGAATTCTCTTAATTGCCTCCGCAAAAATCGGAGCAACCGTCAACACCTTAATCTTATCAATTTGCTTCTCCGGCGGAAGCGGAACGGTATTTGTAATAACCAATTCCTTAATAGAAGAATTTTTAATTCTCTCAACTGCCGGACCGGACAATACCCCATGCGAACAAGCCGCATAAATCTCCTTCACATTATAATCTTCCAAAACTCGAACCGCATTCATAATCGAACTTCCGCGATCGATTTCATCATCAAAAATAACACAAGTTTTTCCCGTTACATCTCCCACAATATTCTCAATCAATGTTTCCTGCGAATTTCCCAATCTTCTTTTATCCAACATCGCAATCGGTGCATCCAAACGTTTCGCATATTTATACGCTTTTTTCGAGCTTCCTGCATCTGTTGCAACCACTACCAAATCCTCAAAGTTCTTTTCCTTAAAATAGTTTGCCAATAAATCCGCAAAAATCAACTGATCTGCCGGAATATTAAAGAATCCTAAAATCTGTGTGGCATGCAAATCTGAAGTTAAAATACGATTTGCCCCTGCTGCAGTCAATAAATCTGCAACCAACTTTGAAGTAATAGAAACTCTCGGCTGATCCTTCTTATCCGAACGAGCATAAGGATAATACGGAAGAATTGCTGTAATCCGCTTTGCCGACGCTCTCTTTAAGGCGTCAATCGTAATTAAAAGTTCCATAAAATTCTCATCCACCGGCGGACAAGAAGATTGTATAACAAACACGTCGTCTCCTCTTACCGTCTCTAAAATCTTCACAAATGTATTGTCATTGTCAAACTTAAATGCTTCACTCTCACCCAAATGAACGCCGAGACAATCGCAAACTTCTTTAGTAAACTCTTTGCTTGCATTACAACCAAAAACTTTTAATTCATCCATTAAAATCTCCCTTTCTAAAATTCATTCTACTACCATTTTACTCCAAATTGAACTATTTTTCAACAAAAATTCCAAATAACTTCACAAATTTATCACCTTGGCATAATAAAATAATCATGATAGAATAAAATTAACGTTACAATTCAGAATTAAAATTACAAAAATGGCACAAGTACTGTAGGGACAGCATTTATGCTGTCCACAGGAAGCGTAGAAAGGCAGGACAGCATGAATGCTGTCCCTACAATGATTGTGCCATCATTGCAGAAAATATAGTGTGACCTGTAACAAATTAACAAAAAACTGTATTCCATCTAATTTCACATGATCTGTACGGACAGCATTTATGCTGTCCATCAATCGGTAAAAATATAAAATCATTATCTTACGGAGGTATTTATGGCGAAAATTTTAATTGTCGACGATGAAGAAAAAATAAGAGCGTTTATCAAAAAATATGCAAATTTCGAAGGACACAGCGTTATGGAAGCCGGAAACGGCATGGATGCCCTTTCCTTGTTAGAAGAACATTCCTTTGATATCATTATTCTCGATATTATGATGCCGGAGCTTGATGGCTTTTCCACAGCAAAAGAAATCCGAAAAAAATATACCACTCCTATCATTATGCTGTCCGCCAGAGGCGAAGAATATGATAAAATTCATGGTTTCGAACTCGGAATTGACGACTACGTTGTAAAACCTTTTTCACCCAAAGAGCTTATGATGCGGGTAGAAGCCGTATTAAAACGGACCGGAACAAACACGCAAAACGTTTCCAATAAAACTTTTACCTATCAAACACTAAAAATAGATTTTACCGCGAGAATCGTTTACATAGATGATGAAAAAATCAATTTGTCTCCGAAAGAATACGACTTACTCTTTTACATGGTAAAAAATAAGGGTGTCGCATTAACCAGAGAAAAGTTGATTTCTGACGTTTGGGGATACGATTTTTATGGTGACGACCGCACGCTGGATACTCACATCAAATTGCTTCGAAAAAGCTTAAAACAATACAGTAACTTAATCGTTACCTTAAGAGGGGTGGGATATCGTTTTGAAGCAAACTAAACGAAAAGAAGCCGGAATACGCTGGAAATTATTCGCTTATTTTATTCTGTTTTCTGTACTCATGCTACTGCTTCTTTGGGTATTCCAAATTGTCTTTTTAAAAGATTTCTATCGTTTCATCAAAACGTCCGAAATCTTTCAGACCGCAGAAGAAATTGAAAAGAAAATTGGTTCGGAAGAAGTGGTAGATAACATCGATAAAATTTCAAAAAATAAAGATATTTGTATTACCCTATTTAATTCCTCCGGCGAAGTTATTTACTCCGCCAACACTATTATGAATTGTATTATCCACCGCATTCCTTCCCCGCTTCTCTACTCTATCATCGATACCAACTTAGCTGATACAAATACTTATTTCGAAGAATTTTCTCCGGAAAACTATATCACAAACAAACGCTTTTTGTTAGGAAGGAAAGACTTCGCCAACAGCATTCTGTTAGCACAAAAATTATACGATAGTACCGGGACCTCTTATACCGTCGTATTAAACTCTGTCATCGAGCCTGTCTTCTCCACTACCACGACGCTCCGTACCCAACTCTTCTACGTTTCTATTATTATGCTTATTCTTTCCTTCCTCCTATCATGGCTTATCTCAAAAAAGATTGCTACACCGATTGTGCATATCAATGAATCTGCAAAAAAATTAGCAGAAGAATATAACTTGGAATTTAATGACAGCGGTTACAAAGAAATTTCCGAACTTGCCGATACATTAACCAATGCCTCAAAAGAACTGTCAAAAGTAGAAAATCTGCGTCGAGAACTAATCGCAAACGTCTCCCATGACCTAAGAACACCGCTTACTATGATTACCGGATATGCCGAAGTCATGCGAGATGTACCCGGCGAAAATACACCGGAAAACGTTCAAGTCATTATCGACGAAGCAACCAGACTCTCTACCCTTGTTTCCGATGTACTCGATATCTCCAAATTACAACAAGGAAATCAAACCCTTGCCTTAACCACGGTAAATCTTACCGAATTAATTCGAACCATCTTAAAACGGTACACGAAACTAACCGAAAAAGACGGCTATCAAATTCATTTTGAGTATGACAAAGACATCGAAATCCAAGCCGATGAATTAAAATTAACACAAGTCATTTATAACTTAATCAACAACGCCATCACCTACACCGGTGACGATAAACAAATCTTTATCAAACAAACGATCCAAGAAAATTCCGTAAAAATCGAAATCATCGACACCGGAAACGGAATTGCCGAAGATGAAATTCCATACATCTGGGAGCGTTACTATAAAGCTAAAGGCAATCACAAACGAGCTCAAATCGGAACCGGATTAGGCTTAGCAATTGTAAAAGAAATTTTAATTCTACACCAAGCCGAATTTGGTGTTAAAAACACCGAAGACAAAGGCGCCGATTTCTGGTTTGAACTGAAAATATAACAAAAACTCCCCAAAATAGCGGGGAGTTTTTGTTATGTCCTCTTTAGTTCATAAATTCAGTCATCACAACTTTGTTCTGCTGAAAACTCTTTGGTACATCAATAATTCTCTGATTGCTGGAACCACGGAACCGCAACTTGATGTCTTTTTTCTCCTCTTGAAATTTTCCGTCCACCAACACATCTACGTATTTCATCAATTCTTTTGTTTCCTGCCACTCCTTCATCATTCGTCCCGATACATCTTTTTCAAAATCGAAGCCGGTATAGCACCAGATAGTTTTCTCAGGAAACTTCTCTTTTACCTTTTTCACCAACGGCAAAAGTCCCTTCTGATTTTCATGCTCCAACGGTTCCCCGCCAAGCAAGGTCAAACCCTTAATATACGGTTTATCCAAATCTTCCAAGATTTTGTTCATCGTTTCTTCGGTAAATTTTTCTCCATAATTAAAATCCCATGCACATTGATTAAAACAGCCTTTACAATGATGATTACAGCCACTTACGAATAACGAAACTCTCGTTCCCGGGCCATTTGCCACGTCTACCTTCTTAATATCTGCATAGTTCATTAGAAACTCATCTTCTCTCTTACGTATTTTATAAGTGTGTCACTCTCTGCTTAATTTCTTTCGTCTTTCCTACGTTCCAGAAGTTTTCTCCCAAATAACCGCAAGTTCTTCTAGTTACATTCATCTTTGCGTGGTCTTTATTTCCACAATTCGGACATTCCCACTCATTATCGTCGTTAATAATAATTTCGCCATCAAAACCGCAAACATGGCAATAATCCGACTTTGTATTAAACTCCGCGTATTGAATATTGTCGTAAATAAACTTCACTAGATCCTCCAAAGCCTCAATATTCTTACACATATTCGGAATTTCCACATAAGAAATCGCACCGCCGGAAGAAATCGGTTGAAATTGACTCTCAAACTTTAACTTATCAAACGCATCAATCTTCTCCCGCACATCCACATGATAAGAATTGGTATAATACCCTTTATCGGTAACATCCTTAATTTCACCGAAGCGCTCTCTATCAATCGAAGCAAAACGGTAGCATAACGATTCTGCCGGCGTTCCGTATAAACCGAATCCCAATCCGGTCTCTTTCTTCCATTTATCCGTTGCCGCTCTTAAATATTTCATTACCTTTAATGCAAATTCTTCGCCTTTTTTCGTCGTATGACTTTCTCCCGTCATCAACTTCGTCAACTCATACAACCCGATATAGCCAAGTGAAATCGTCGAATAGCCGTTCTTTAACAGCTCATCAATCTTCTCACCCTTCTTCAATCTCGCAATTCCGCCAAACTGCCAATGCACCGGAGAAACGTCCGAAACCGTTCCCAACAACGCTTTATGTCTACACATTAACGCATCAAACGCAATCTCCAATCTTTCATCCATCAACTTCCAAAACTTCTTCTCGTCCCCATTCGCAATAATTCCCATCTGCGGAAGATTTAAACTTACAACACCTTGATTAAATCTCGCTTCAAACTTATAATTTCCGTTTTCATCCTTCCAAGGCGATAAAAAGCTTCTGCAGCCCATCGGACTAAACACATTTCCTTCATAATTTTCCCGCATGATTTTTGCTGAAATATAATCCGGATATAAACGTTTCGCAGAACAACGTACCGCTAATTTCGTAATATAATCGTATTTACCGCCCTTTAAGCAGTTATGCTCATCCAACACATAAATCAACTTCGGGAACGCCGGCGTAATGTAAACGCCCTTTTCATTCTTAATGCCCTTCAATCTCTGTTTCAAAATTTCCTCAATAATCATGGCATTTTCTTCTATGTAAGGATCATCTTTATCTAAAAACATAAAGATCGTCACAAACGGACTCTGACCATTCGTTGACATCAAGGTATTAATTTGATACTGAATCGTCTGAACGCCGCTCTCAAGCTCTTCCTGTCTCTTTTCAGCCGCATCAAAAGCTGCTTTTTCCTTCGCTTCTTCCTCCGAACAGCCTCTATCAATATAAACCTGATATCGCTTCTGATATGCTTTATCATAACTCTTTCTTAAATATTTTCCTAAATGACGAATATCCACCGATTGTCCGCCATACTGATTGCTTGCAATCGCCGCAATAATCTGCGTCATAATCGTACAAGCTACTTGGAAACTCTTCGGCGACTCAATTAACTTCGCATTCATCACCGTACCGTTATCCAACATATCCCCAATATTCACTAAACAGCAGTTAAACATCGGTTGTAAGAAATAATCCTTATCGTGGAAATGAATCACACCGTCGTTATGTGCCTTCACAATTCTCTCCGGTAAAAGAACTCGGTCTGTTAAATCTTTTGAACATTCTCCTGCAATCAAATCTCTTTGTGTCGCAATAATCACAGGATTTTTATTGCTATTCTCTTCCATGGTCTCCTTATTCTTACGCTTCACCAAAGAAAGAATACTTTCGTCCGTTGTATTTGCCTGACGCACAATTGCACGTCTTTCCCGATACAAAATATACTTTTTCGCCAAAGTAAACTTATGAAACTCCATCAATTTACACTCAATAATATCTTGAATGTCTTCTACCGACATTTTCTCTTCTTTTTTGTCTCGAATAAATTGAAGAATTTGCTCAATTTCAGAACGACTAACTTTTTCTTTTCCTTTTACTTCTTTGTTTGCCTGACTGATTGCAATAACAATCTTGTCTTCATCAAAATCCACCAAACGGCCGTCTCTCTTAATTACCTGCATAACTGCGCTTCCTCTCTTGTTAAAATTATTAAGATACGTGATAAGAGATTTTTCAAAATCTCTTGTCACTCTGTTTATTTGTTTCATAAACAAAGTGTTTTGCGTAGGCAAAACATATGCGCCGAACGCGAGTTGCATAGCAACATTCCTTTCGCGTGAGTGTGCTTCCCCGCGGAGCGTTTTTTATTGTATAGGTAAAATCTTTGTTTTTTCCTATGCAATAAAATATATACTAAATTGATTTTGTAATGTCAAAGTCCAACGCTTATGTAAATGCGCCTAAAACTCACTTTTCATGCCTATTACCATAAGTTGGTTTTCGCAAATTTCTCTCTTTTTTTCAAGCAAATAAGCCGTTTTTAATCTTTTTCAAAAAAAATTTTCGACACTATATTTTGTATACTTTTTAACTTTAAACACTATATCTTGTGTCATGCATAAAAAAAAGAATGCCAAGGCATTCTTTTTTTATGCATGTACAATAGCTTAAACTACGCTTTTTTCGCTACTCTCTTATTCTTTGCATTTTGGTCTGAAATTCTTCTCCAATCGTACCACAAGTTACTTGCAAGACAGATAGATGTATAAGTTCCAATCACCATACCAACCAATAACGGCAATGCAAAACGTTGCATTGTAGTTACTTTAAAGTAAGTACTGAATCCGAAAATAATAGCAAGCGCAACCGTTACAGAAATACTTGTGAAAATCGTTCTTCTCAAACTCTGATTAATACTTAAATTAATCAATTCCTTATCTTCCATCTTTCTATGCAAATTCTTATTTTCACGAATTCTATCATAAATTACAACCGTATCGTTTACGGAATAACCTAAAATTGTCAACAATGCAGCCACGAAAGTAGTATTTAACGGTAATCCGCAAAGTGAATAAACCGCAATCATAATAATTAAATCATGGCACAAAGCCAACGTCGCCGTAACACCGGCAGAAATTCCGCCAACCTTACGGAATGCAAGTGCAATATAGATAATAATTGCAATTACTGCCAAAACAGTCGCCTTTATCGCTCTGTTCTTCATTTCTGTTCCAAATGTCGGTTTTACTGTACGGAATGTCGCCAATTCTTCTATATTCTCTACTTCATATTTCTCGCCGATTGCCGTAATAATATTATTCTTTTGTTCTTCCTCTAATGCGTTACAGCTAATTGATACGCCGGAAGAAACAATTCTACCGTTTTCATCAATCTTATCCGACTTCTGAATTCTCGGTTCGGAATTCGGTGCATATTGCCTTACAAGCGCCTCAACATCATTATTATTTACTGCAACCGGAAGATTGATATCAATTACCGTACCGCCACTAAATTCAATATCCTGTTGAAATCCCTTTGTAAAGAAGGAAACAACAGAAATCAAAATCAATGCACTTGAAAAAATATAAAACCATTTTCTTTTTCCAACAAAATCAATATTCATCTGCTTTCCCCTCCTTTATATTCCATAAACATGTTTGTTTGGTTTTTCAAAAATGTTAGCTGTCCACTTCATCATAAAACGAAGTACAACCATCGACATAATGAAACTCAATACCGTACCAACAACCAATGCAATCGCAAATCCTTTTACAGGACCGGTTCCAAATATCCACAAAATCGCACCGGAAATGATTGTTGTAATGTTGGAATCGCGAACTGCCGAAAAAGCACGACTGAACGATAAATCTACCGATGTCTTTAATGTCTTTCCGGCTTTAATTTCTTCCCGCAATCTCTCATAAACAATAATACTTGCATCTACCGCCATTGCCAAAGTTAGAATAATACCCGCAATGCCCGGCAACGTAATAGTGATACCGCCCCATTGATGAATCAAAACAAAAATGGCCGCATATAACACCAAGTTCATTACCGTAATAATACCCGGTACACGATAAATAATAATTAAGAATAATGCAATAATAATTGCTGCCACCAAACCGGCTTTTAACGTCACCTCAAACGCCTGATGGCCGATGGTTGGCCCGATATATTCCTGATTCTCAATTGCCAAAGTAAACGGCAAAGCACCGGAAGAAATCAATTCTGCCATTTCTTGTGCTTCTTCACGAGTATAAGAACCCGTTATAATAGGGTTTGCTGTATTAATTGCCGTTGATACCGATGGAGCGGATAATACATCACCATCCAATAAAATCACAATTTGTTGCCCTACCAAACGACTGGTTGCATCATAAAACTTTTGAACCGCATCATTTGAAATCGTTAATTGAATAAAATACTCGTTTCCTCTTAATGTATCAGAAACTTGTCCGTATTCAGCCTTTGCAGAAATAATATCCGCACCTTCCATTACAATCGTACCATCCGGTTCCACAAATTGCAATTTCGCTGTTTTTCCTAAAAATGCACTTGCTTCCTTCGGATCAGTAAAGCCCGGAATTTCAACGACAAGCATCGGTGCTTCCGCATTCGTTTCATCGATTGCTACCGTCGCTTCGTTAAGACCTTTTTGGTCAAGTCTTGTTCTCAAAATTGTTTGTGCCACTTGTAACCCTTCCGAAGTAACATTCTCTCCCTCCGGCTTGTATACAATTCTTACTCCTCCTGCAATGTCTAATCCCATTCTCATCTTTGCAGCACCCGGTATAATTTCTTTTCCGAATGCGTTAAAGCCGTTACATACTCCGAATACCAATCCGGCAGTAATAACCAGAACAAGCAAAAGACCTACAATACTTTTTGCTTTCATTTTTTTATAGCCTCCCTTATGCGTTTTTAAATTTCATCAAAAGTATATTTTAATTTAAAATAAATGTCAATTTTTTAACTAATTTTTCTAAATTTTCATTAAAAAGCGTTGACAAGCAGTTGCCAAAATGATATATTATTAAAAGTCATCGAGGTGTAGCGCAGCTGGTAGCGCACGTGGTTTGGGACCATGGGGCCGCAGGTTCGATCCCTGTCACCTCGACCAGTATTTAAAAGAAAAAAATCTGCTCATAGAGCGGATTTTTTCTTTTAAATACTGCAACCGTAATGCAATGCCATGAAAGTTTAACGAAGTAGAAAAAGGTCAAAACACAGTTATACTCGCTAAAAGAAGCTATGAGTAGTCGAAAAAAGTCATAGAAAATATAATATTCTTTATTCAACATCCTCTAATGGAACAACTCGCAATGTATACCCCATTGAATATAGTAAATGCATTAACGTAGCGACTTGTGGAGAATGAGATTGCTTTTCAATTCTTGCAATAGCAGGTTGCTTTATGCCTGATTTTTCGCTTAACTCTCTTTGAGATAGGTTGCATTTTTTTCTAGCCTCAATAGTCGCTTCAATCAACTCCGTTTCTAAACGTATTTCAGCCTCTTGTTCTGGTGTTATATTTAATTCTTTTTCAAAATCTTCCCATTTTGTAAATTTATCTGCCATTATCATCACTCCTCTTTTTATAATCCTCTAACAATCTTTTTGCTTTTTCAATTTCCTTAATAGGCGTTTTTTGAGTCTGTTTAGTAAATACACTCAGTAATATAAATTTATTATTGTTCCAATATGCAAAAAGTATTCTGTCTTTTATCGGGCGTAGTTCCCATATATCACTGTCAATATGTTTTATATATGGTTCTCCAAGAGATAACCCATTAGCTTTTAACATTCTAATATATTAAATTATTTTATTAAATTTTATATTATTATCTTTGGTTTTCTTGTTTTGTAATTCGCTAATGTATTCTTTTATTTCACTTTTCCCATTTTTGTCCTCATATATTTCTATATCAAACATTACTTGTCTCCTCTCTTATTATATTTATATGATAACATTTTTGTTATCACTTTTCAATAGTTTTTAATACTTTTATCTTTAAAAAGACATATTTAAATGCAACCATAATGCAACCCCATAAAAGTAGAAAAAAGCACACGAAAGGCATAATCCGTGTACTTCGCAATAAATGGGCATAGTGAAAGTGGAGAGAAGTAGATGAAAGTCGCATTAATAGTGGTCTAATCCCACATCGACCCAAAAAAGACTAACGATTTCGTTAGTCTTTTTTCTTTACAAAATTAAAAAGTACCTCTCTACTTTTCTTTTACTTAGTCTTGAAAAACTTCACCATCAACGGAAAATACGTAATTACAAAAACAAAAATGGCAATTCCCAAAACAATCTGTTTTACCGATTCCGGTAATAATAACGCCACTATCACGCCTATTGAAAACATACAAAACTTTAACATTGCAAAATCCAACACCGTCATTTCTTTCGCAAATCGCATACCCTTATCGATAAGTTTCATCATCATCATCTCCCTATTTATTGTAATATTTAAATTAACTTTTTACAATGCGCCATTTTCTGCCTGTTTCTATTAATTTGACGCCTTCTCTCTACGATGGTATAATCATCTTCAAGGAGGTATTGATATGAAAATTGTTGTTGCAACAAAAAATAAAAATAAAGTTATCGAATTAAAAGAAATGTTAAATATGCCAAACATCGAATTTTACACGATGAGCGACTTTAATTTAGACATCGACATTGTAGAAAACGGCACCACCTTCGAAGAAAATGCCATGATAAAAGCGAAAACGGTATATAATGCACTTCACGATGAATCCCTAACCGTTATTGCAGATGACTCCGGACTATGTGTCGATGCACTAAACGGAGCGCCGGGGATTTATTCGGCGAGATATTCCGGAAAAGGGGATAAAGAAAACAACCTAAAACTATTGGAAGAATTAAAAGACGTTCCTCCGTTAAAAAGAACCGGGAGATTTGTTTGCTCGATTGCTTTAGTATCACAAAACACAGAAAAAATCTTCAACGGAAAATGCGAGGGACTAATCGATAAAGAAGAACGCGGCGAAAATAAATTCGGCTATGATCCGTTATTCTACTACCCCGCTTTCTCCAAAACATTCGGCGAAATGACACACGAAGAAAAAAACAAAGTCAGCCATCGTGCCAACGCCGTAAAGCAATTAAAAGAATATTTGAACACCTAAAAAGTGTTCTTCACAGGCAAAACACCTGCGCGGAGCGCGAGTTGCATAGCAACTTTCAAAAAGCTCCGTAGAGAGACATACTTGTACTTAGTTCAAGCGTGCTTCCCCACGGAGCTTTTAATAAATTATTCTTTCTCCAAAAGCCAATCAATAATATTTATCTTTGTAATTCCTTCATAATCCGTCTCTAAATCACGATCCATTGTTAACAAATACTTCGGATAATGATCTCCGGTCTTTTGCAATGACTTCAACTCTCTTTTTAACGTTTCTTCCTCTCTCACCGTCAAAGCAACTTGATAATAACTTAATCCTTTTTCGTTTTCTGCCACAAAATCAATTTCCATATCCTCTACTTTTCCGACATAAACTTTATAGCCACGTCTTAATAATTCCAAATACACAATATTTTCTAATATGTGCCCCATATCCTGTCCGGCCCTTTTTCCCAATAAGTAATTTCGAATCCCCATATCTACGGCATAATATTTGTAACCGCTTGCTAAATGCATCTTTCCCTTTACATCAAAACGTTCTACTTTATATATTAAAAAACACTCCAAAAACGCAGTTATATAATTTTCTACCGTATGATTACTGGTTGCCCGATTCATGCTGGTTAATGTATCGCTTATCTTCTTCGTGGTAATGGCACTTCCTATATTATCTAAAATATATTTTACTACACTTTCCAAAATCAGCTTATCATTTATATTATTTCGAATCATAATATCTTTATAAACAATCGTAGAAAACAATCCATCCAAATAAGTATTCACCATACCCGGATTTTCTTGGAGTAATTCTAATGTTTGTGGAAAAGAACCGCACTTCAAATAATTTAATAACTTATCCTGTAAATCATTCTTTTCATCAAAAGCAGACATATACTCCTTAAAAGAAAAAGGTAACATTTTTATTTCCACATATCTTCCGGATAATAACGTTGCCAATTCACCGGATAAAAGATAAGCATTCGAACCGGTTATATATAAATCTACATTTTTTTGGATATACAATCCATCTACCGCTTTTTGAAATTTTTCTACATTCTGAACTTCATCAATAAACACATAATTTTTTTTGTCCGGATTTAGTCTTTCTTTAATATAATGATACAATTCCATATAATCTCGAAAATCCAATTCTGGATCCTCCAAATTTACTTTTATAATTTGGCTTTCATCAATTCCATTATTTTTTAAATATTCTATATATAGCTCAAATAAAGTTGATTTTCCGCATCTTCTAATACCCGTTACTATTTTTATTAAATTTTTATCTTTAAAACTTATCAGCTGATTTAAATATTCTGTCCTTGGAATCATCTATCTCACCTCATAAATAGTATACAATAATATAGCACACTTGTCAATTGCGCTGGAAATATTTTTCCAACGCTTCAAGCAAATCGACCGTATTGGAAAATTATATTATAATTTATGCATTTTTAATTCTTTTATACACTCAATGTCATTAAGTTAAGAACTTATCTAATTCATTCTTCTGGTATTTTTTATTATTTCTAATTATTTGTAGGGACACAATTTATTGTGTCCTAATTCTACACATATTTCTCAGAATAACAGGAATGCAATTCTGCCTTTTTTCGCAAATGCATTTCACTCTGCCTATTCCATGGACACCATGAATGGTGTCCCTACAACAAGTTTCTGGCTTTATTTCGGTAGAGTTTAATAGTTCAGTTTTTAACTTAATGACATTGTTATACACTGCCTACAAAAAAGTAGACAGCAATAAATGCTGTCCTTACAATCAACTTTCCTTCAAAAATTCTTCTGCTTCCGCCATGACGCTAATCGCATTATCCTCCGTCAAATAACCGCACTCCACCATTTTCTCCAAAACCTGTCGCTGACGCTGTGTCGCTAAATCCGGATTCTTGGTCGGCGCATAAACCGACGGCGCATTCGGAATCCCCGCAAGTAACGTCGACTCATATAATGTCATCTCACTCGGCTTTTTCCCAAAATATCCTTGTGCTGCATCTCCCACACAATAATAGCCGTCTCCGAAATAACTTGTATTCAAATACAATTCCAAAATTTCATCCTTTGAACACGCTTTTTCCAATTCAAACGCCATAAAAATTTCCGCAATTTTTCGCGTCAATTCCTTCTTCTGCGTAAAATAAATATTTTTTGCAAGCTGTTGTGTAATCGTACTTCCGCCTTCTATTAAAGCTCTCGCCTTTATATCATTTAGAATCGCCCGACTAATCGCAATCACATCCACTCCGTTATGCAAATAAAACCGCCGATCCTCTACCGCAATCACCGCATTTTTATATGTTTCCGGCATCTCCTCAATTTGCGTATAATTCTCTTTTGCTTTAATAGACGCAACCTTCTCCTTCACCGGCATCTCCGTTATCGCCGTCCGATACATTTGATACCCCTCATACACAAAAAAAGAACAAACGCCGACTGCCACCAACAAACAAAGCAAAAATAATCTTTTTATCGTCTTCACACCATCACCCCACGTAACTGTAATAGCATCTCTATTACAGTTATTATACCATAAAGTTTCCTTATTACAACTATTTTTTTCAAAACTTTATGGTCAACGTGTTACAGGTCAGACTTAACAGCTTATTATTTTTGTTAAAGCCTTGTACGGACAGCATTTATGCTGTCCTGCTTTCTGACTTTTCTGTGGACTGCATGAATGCTGTCCCTACAATGATTGTGCCTTCTCTATAAATTTGAGTCTGAACTGTAACATCAACGTTTTACTATTCTGACTCAAATCATAAAGAAGAGTAAAATGTTGTAGGGACACAATTTATTGTGTCCGCGAATAGGCTGGCGTTAAAATTAGGACACAATAAATTGTGTCCCTACAGAGTTCTATTTTCATTATAATAAATTTTAAGAAAATATCGACAAAAACGTTGTGTACAGACAGCATAAATGCTGTCCCTACAATGGTTGTGCCATCAATGTAATATAAACAACGTTTTCACCTTCGCTCTTAACACCCTTCTATAACACCTTTTTCTCTTTCACAACATATACTGATTTGAAGCGAGGTAATTTTATGACTATTATGACTCTAAATGAATTACCTCTTGGTTATAGCGGCAAGGTTCAAGAACTTCATACTTACGGACCGGAACGCCGACGGATGTTAGATTTAGGCTTGATAAAAAACACTCCGGTTCAACCGCTTTTTCAAAGTCCCTTCGGGGACCCGATTGCATATTTAATCAGAGGTACTGTCATCGCACTTCGAAACGAAGATGCAAAAAAAATTTTGATTTACATTTAGGCGGATAGTTTCCGCCTTTTACATATTCTTACTTGACAAATCACTGTCAGAAACGGAGGTCATCATGCACTTTTCTTACAAATCCTCTTCTACTTTTATTCCGGTTAGCGCTGAAACCAAAACCATCGCCTTAGCCGGAAACCCGAATGTCGGGAAAAGTACCGTATTTAACGCCCTTACCGGACTTCATCAACATACCGGGAACTGGACGGGAAAAACCGTTACAAACGCCTGCGGTAACTGCAAATACGGGAAATATCGTTACAATATTGTAGACATTCCCGGCACCTACTCGTTACTTTCTTCCTCCTTCGAAGAAGAAGTCGCAAGAAACTTCATTTGCTTCGAAAAACCGGACGCCGTCGTCGTTGTGGTAGATGCCACTTGCTTAGAACGAAACTTAAATTTAGTCCTACAGATTCTCGAGGTCACCAGAAATGTCGTTGTCTGCGTCAATCTCCTCGATGAAGCGAAAAAGAAAAAAATCAGCATCGACCTAAAAGAACTTTCTCTACAGCTTGGCATACCCGTCGTCGGGGCTTGCGCCAGAAGCAAAAAGGGACTAAAAGAGCTCCTTTCCGCCGTCACAGACGTTATCAGCAAGAAAAAAGTTACCTACCGCAACTCCATTCGTTATTCCGAACCAATCGAAGAAGCCATCAAAATTTTAGAACCAACCGTCAAAGATTTTGTCAAAGCACAATCGGATACCAGATGGCTTACCCTGAAACTGTTAGACTCAGACGAATCCTTTCATCGCTCCTTAAAAAACTACCTGAAATTTGATTTAACCGATATGCCACTTGTTCAAAATAAAGTAAAATCCGCTCTCGAATATCTTACGTTAAACGGGATTTCGAAAGAATACATACGCGATGAAATCGTCACCGCCATCATGAACCGTGCCGAACGAATTGCCTTCGCTTGTGTAAAAACGGAAACAGAAGATTACAACCGCCACGACCGAAAAATCGATAAAATTCTCACTTCAAAATTAACCGGAATCCCCATTATGCTCGCCCTCCTCGGCGTTGTCTTTTGGATTACCATTGTCGGTGCAAATTATCCCTCCTCTGCACTATCTCACCTTTTCTTCAGCTTTGAATCTCTCCTCCTAAACCTGCTCGCCACCTTACAACTGCCGCAATGGTTCATTAATCCGGTTGTTTTCGGCGTCTACCGTACCCTTGCGTGGGTCGTTTCCGTCATGTTACCTCCGATGGCAATCTTCTTCCCTCTCTTCACCCTCCTCGAAGATTCCGGCTATCTTCCACGAATTGCCTTCAACTTAGACAAATATTTTCGGAAAGCCTGCGCCCACGGAAAGCAAGCACTCACAATGTGCATGGGATTCGGATGTAACGCTTGCGGCGTCACCGGTTGCCGAATTATCGATTCGCCACGCGAAAGACTGATTGCAATTTTAACAAATAACTTTGTACCTTGTAATGGCAGATTTCCTACCCTTATCGCTCTTATCTCAATGTTTTTCGTCACCGCCACCGGACTACGAGGTTCTGTTCTATCCGCACTCCTTTTAACACTCGTCATCCTACTCGGAATCAGCACCACACTGCTCTTGTCAAAACTGCTCTCAAAAACGTTGCTAAAAGGGATTCCCTCCTCCTTCACATTAGAACTTCCCTCCTACCGACGTCCGCAATTTCTGAAAGTCCTTGTCCGCTCGGTTTTCGACAGAACTGTTTTCGTGTTAGGAAGAGCAATCGCTGTCGCAGCCCCCGCCGGACTCATTATTTGGCTTTTCGCAAATCTGCAAATCAACGGGATTAACTTACTCACTCATATTTCCGGCTTTCTAAACCCTTTCGCCCGATGGATAGGACTGGACGGCGTCATTTTAATGGCGTTTTTATTGGGACTTCCGGCAAATGAAATCGTCCTTCCCATCATCTTAATGTCCTACCTCTCAACCGGAACTTTAACCGAATACGAAAGTCTATCGCAACTAAAGGAAATCCTAATTGCAAACGGCTGGACTTGGGGAACCGCCCTCTGCACTATGTTGTTTTCTCTCTTCCATTTTCCTTGCGGTACCACTCTCTGGACAATTTATAAAGAAACCAAAAGTTTCAAATGGACGCTTCTTAGTTTTCTGCTTCCAACCACCGTCGGCATTTTACTCTGCTTTTTCGTTAATTCTATCGCTATTCTCATTCTCTAATACTGCAAAATGCAATTAAAATACCATTATTTTAGAAATAATAAAAAAGTTACAGATCAAACTCAAATTTATACAAAAGGCACAAACACTGTAGGAACAGCATTTATGCTGTCCACAGAAAAGGCAGAAAACAGGACAGCATGAATGCTGTCCGTACAATGTTTGTAGCATAATTGTAGGACGATATAGTCTAAAAAGTAAAAAAATGAATAGGGTAAAAAAACAGTATAACAATAATTAGTTTTATAGTAAATAAATTACAATATAAAATTGGATAAATAATGGCGCAAACGTTGTAGGGACACAATTTATTGTGTCCGAGAAATTGGCAGACGGTAGGTTTAGGACACAATGAATTGTGTCCCTTCAGCGTTCTTTAAAATGACATATTTTAGTACAATAAGGGTGTGTAAGATTTTTATATATAAGGTATTTCTAAATTGTATTTTTTACTCTAAAAAATACAAAAAAGTGTTAAGTTTTTTTTTTTCTTTGCCGATATAAAGAATGTAAGAAAGTAAATAATTAAATTTGAAAAAGGCAAACTTGACGAAAGTCAAGGACGCAAAGCCACGAGGCTAAAGCTATCAGCTATGCCGGTCGGGTTGCCAAATTACCGTTAACCTTCTAAGGCCAAGGTAATTGGCAATAGGAGGTTTTTATTATGAAGAAGTTTGTAGCCATTTTATTTTCCATATTTTTATATACAGGAACCGCATTTGCCAATGATAAAATCGCTTTAATGTATAATATCATTCCTGATGACGACTCCAAGAAAAATTCTGTTATCGATTCTAACGTTCAGAAAAAACTCAGCTTCAAGTTATATCAAAATCAAGAGACTATTTATTTCAACGACAAAGAAGTTGTTGTAACAAACGGAAAATTTGATATTGATATCAGCAATTTAACCGGAAAGCAAGAAATCAAATTTACAAACGCTCAAAAAGAAGAAGCTACTTTTACATACTATATTTCAGACAAAAGCGGACTTGTAAAAGGATATATGTTAGAAAATAAGCAAGCTTACGTTAAAACCGTTGATAACACCAAAATCCTTTATACTGCCAAAGATGCCGCTAAGATGAACTATATCAGCAAATTGATAACAAATATGCCGACGGAAACAAAAGTTAATCTAAAAGAAATGAAATTATTACCGGTAAATCACTCTTCCGGAGCTGCCGGTATCACAGATTATAATAAAGTAACATTGTACAACCTTTCTACTTATACAGATAAAGAAATCCAAAGAATTGTAACGCATGAAATCGCTCATACTTGGGCTCATGAACTTAGAAAAAACAAAGTTATCGATTATTCTTACAGCGATTTTGGAACTGCAGTTAAGGTAGATAACAACTATGTTACAAACTACAGTAAGAATTCACTCAGTGAAGATTTTGCAGACAGTATTGCTTCCTATTTAGCAGATTCTGTTTCTTTCGCCAAGAAGTTTCCGGCAAGAGCCGATTATATATCCACTTTATTATAAAAAAAGCTAAAAAATAAATGAGATGGAAAACTATGCTTCTCCATCTCATTTATTTTTTATACGTTCCTTTTAAGGAAATCTTAATATTACATTATTTTACTTCTTCAGGCTCTTCTATCACAGGTTCTTCTGCTTCAGGTTCTTCTGTTTCAGTTTCTTCTGTTTCAGCTTCTTCTGCTTCAGGCTCTTCTATCACAGGTTCTTCTGTTTCAGGCTCTTCTGCTTCAGGTTCTTCTGCTTCAGGTTCTTCTGTTTCAGGTTCTTCTGTTTCAGCTTCTTCTGTTTCAGGTTCTTCTGTTTCAGCTTCTTCTGTTTCAGGCTCTTCTATCACAGGTTCTTCTGTTTCAGGCTCTTCTATCACAGGTTCTTCTGTTTCAAGCTCTTCTATCACAGGTTCTTCTGTTTCAGCTTCTTCTGTTTCAGGCTCTTCTATCACAGGTTCTTCTGTTTCAGCTTCTTCTGTTTCAGGCTCTTCTATCACAGGTTCTTCTGTTTCAGGCTCTTCTAACACAGCTTCTTCTGTTTCAGGCTCTTCTATCACAGCTTCTTCTGTTTCAGGCTCTTCTACTACTTCTTCGGAGAACAATCTAAATGCTTGCATTGTTAATTCTTCTTGAGCTTCTTCTTTTCCAAGTTTTAAACTTAACCCATTATACCTTGAATACTCTGTTCCTGAAATATCCCAAATTAATGCTTCTCCATCTTCTGATATGGTAATATCATTTTCTGCTAACCCTGAAGCATTAGTAATTGTAAATAATGTTTCTAATGTTCCTTCATTAATATAAGTTGCAGTAATTGGATAATACTTGCCATCGGTCGGTAATGTTACTATAATTTTACCATCTTTTGATTGTTGCGATGTAGCAATTCTATTCGCAATATTTGCAAAAGCAGCAGTTACATCAGCGGCTACTTCTGCCTGTGTTACTGTTATACCATCACCTTTTACGATATTATTTAAGATATCATACGCATCACTGGATGTATCCGCAAAATCCGGACCAAATCCTATTGCATAAGAATAATCTACTGCATTCTTCAAATTTGTATAATCCGAAGATCCCGGAACACCATCACTGCTTGGCTCTCCATCACCAAAGAATATAGCATAATTTTCAGCATTTTCTAACATATTGGATCTACCAAATACATCAGCAGCCTTTTCTAAACCTTGCTTAATTCCGGTTCCATTCTCTGCCACAATATTTTCAATTTCGTTCTTTAAAAGTGCAACATTTTCTGCATTCAACAAATATGTTGTACCTGCATTTGCAGTTGAATAATGAGTTCCGAACCAAGAATAAGCACCATTAAACGTAACAACTGTTATAGTAACCCTCTCATCATTTGCTATACTTGAAGCATAAATGGTATCTACAAAATCCTTTACCGATTTCTTCACGATATCGATTCTGCTTTCTGTATCAGAACACTTTATCCAAACACCATCCACTTTCGTTTGATGTCCTACAAATGGCATTGTAGAATACTGATATCCACTTTCGTTATTGTATAGATAATACTCATTATATGCATTATATCCGCCTTCAAAAGTATAATCAGAAGGATATCTGTACATTTCATCCGCATTATAAACCTCATGCGAATTGTACCAATCACCCACTGTTTTAGACGATGGAGTTACAGAATTATGCTTCGTGCAAAATAGCATACTACCTGAAATATCAATTGTTAATACAATGTTTTTATCTACCGGTTCACCGATTTTTACCATTGTTGTCTTTTCAATCTCATTTGTTGTAGAATCGGTAATTGTTTCTTCTTTCCCTTCATTATTTTTTATCGCTACTGTTATTTTTGCTTTAAAATCTTTACCTGCGACTTCATAATTTTCAGGTACGGTTTTCTTAACAACTACCGTTATACTTTCACCGGGTTCTAACGTAATATCCTCATAATTTTCAGGAGATACGATCGTCATTCCACTTTCCGGTCTGATGTCTATTAATGCCGCAACATCATCATAATTCTTTATAACAATTTCATATTCAATTTCTGTTCCCGGTTCTGCTTTATTACCATCATCATTTGTAACATTCACAGATTCAAAGTTATCAATTCTTACATCCGGAGCTTCCCATGTAGCTTTAAAGTTTGCAATAAATGTTAAATCACTGTTTACAACCGTACTACTATTCGGTTCATTTGGTGTCCATTTGTCAAACTCATATCCACTATTTGCTTTCGGCATAGGAATAACAATTTTGGCTTCACTAAAGGTGGTACCTTCTAATATATCACTATATTCTGTTTCTGGTGTTCCTTCAAAAGTACCGTTAGCTCCGGCTTCAAATGTTACAGTATGCCACTTGCTATTATCTTTTTCCCAAATTGCCGTTATTGTCATATTTGCTGCCGGCATTGTTGATGGAATTGTTTTATCCCAACCTTCAAAGGTGTATCCCGGCTTAGTCGGATTCTCCGGTGCTGTTACTGTCGTTCCATAATCTTGTGTTATTGGAGCAACTTCAGTTCCTCCAACGGTATCAAACGTTATTGTATACTGATTTACCATCCAGTATGCATATAAAGTGTGATTTGTTACCGCTGTCACAACGCTTGCTGCTGTTATTTTACTTCCACCCTCTACTGCAGTATACCATCCATCAAACTTATAACCTTCTCTGCTTGTTGTTGCTAATGGTCCATATGCTTCTCCATATGTTACTGTCTGGCTTTCTGGAATTGCTGTCTCGCCTCCGTTTGCATTGAAGGTTACTGTATAACTATTGGCATTCCATTGTGCTACACAGATTGTATTTTCTGTCGGCATGGTTTCCGGTACTTCCGGACTCCATCCTGCAAATACATATCCTGTCTTTGTCGGATCTGCCGGTGCTGTTACCGTTGTTCCGTGTTTTTGTGTAATGGCACTTACTGCACTTCCTCCATCACTGTTAAAGCTTATTGTGTAACTATCTCTTGCATAGTATAACTTTAATACTAAGCTTCCGTCTGCTGCTACTGTTCCGCTTGCTACTCTGTCTGTATGTGTTGTGTTTTCTGTGTAGTGCGAAATCGTCTTTGCAGTCGCTGTTACGGTTGCTTCGGTTGTTCCTTCTTTGTTTTCTGTTAAACTGCTGTCTATTGTATATGTTCCTTCTGCATCTTCTAAATAGTGCTCTACTTTATACGCTGTGTCTGTTGCAGGACTCCATTGTGCTACACAGGTTGTATTTTCTGTCGGCATCGTTCCCGGTACTTCCGGACTCCATCCTGCAAATACATATCCT
>JAGBIO010000015.1 GCA_017934955.1 Clostridia bacterium | reverse complement strand
TTTAAAAAGGTAAATAATAAATATAGGATATTTATTATTTATTCATTATTCATTATTCTCTATTCTTTAACGCTTTTTTTTGTGGGGTGTTATTTTGAAATTTTTCAGAACTCTTCAGTGGAGATTGATGGCGATTTTATTTTTATTGATTATCTGTTTGATGATGACGGTTGGTACTTTTTTGATTACAACAATCGAAGATACCTATTCCAACAGTTTTATTTCGGATATGGCGAGATTTGAGGCGGAATTGAACAATTCGAAAATTTTGTCGGCAAATGTGGTTTCGAATGATGAAGAATACAAGGATGAGTTGTTTAAGGTGTTTAAAACGTATTACCAGATTGACGGGACGACGAAAAAAGGATATCTGTTGTCAGATACCGGTGCGATTATTTTGCCGAAGGATAAGGCGATTTTGAATGAGGCTTTGGAGATAACCGATAATATTGTTTTGGCGGAGAGCGGAAAGGTCGGAAATTTGAATCTTGAGGCGGAGTATTTTGATTATGCGAAGCCAATCATGATTAATGATGAGGTCGCGTATATCTTTTATTTGAAACAGGATAAGGCTACCATAAAAGAGATTATTTCTTCGTTGAAGAAGAGCATTTTGTATGTTATGTTGGCGGCGTTATTGATTTCTGTGGTGATTAGCTATATTTTATCGAAAGCGATTACCATTCCGGTTTATAAACTGACGAAGAGTGCGGAAAAAATGGCGAATGGAGATTTTTCCGGAATTAAGGAGATTAAATCGGGGGATGAGATTTCGTTACTTGCCAGTAAGTTTAACTATATGGCGAAACGTTTGCAATCGACTTTAGGGGAGATTTCGAGAGAAAAAGTAAAATTAGAAGCGGTTCTTCAGAATATGAGTGATGGTGTTGTGGCTTTTAATGCGGAGGGTGAATTGATTCATGCGAATCCGTTGGGACAGGAATTGTTGCGGATTTCAGGCGAATCGTTACGGTTTGATGATGTCTTTGCTGCATTGGAGTTGCCGATTACTTTTGAAAAAGTGATGTCTGACAAGGAAAAGCATAGTGGTGTGCAGTTTGAGTTTGACGGAAAAGTTTTAAATTTATTGTTTGCGAAGTTGGAAGTGGATGAGGAAAACAATATTGGGGTAATTGCGGTAATTCAAGATTATACCGAACAAGAGAAATTGGAAAGAATGCGAAAGGAATTTGTGGCGAATGTGTCGCATGAGTTGAAGACACCGATTACGTCGATTAGCGGTTATTCTGAGACGCTTTTGGAGAATGCCGGAAGTTTAGACAGTGAGACAGAGAATAAATTTTTGACAGTGATTCATAATGAGGCAGAGAGAATGGCACATTTGGTGAGCGATTTATTGAAGCTGTCTAAGATGGATTTTCAGCCGGAAGAGGTTAGCAAGACGGAATTTGATATTATAAAAGTAATTAAGAATGATGTGGATAAGCTGGCGATTGAGGCGAATAAAAAGAAGCAACAACTTGTGAATTTTAATGAAAATGAATCGATTATGGCTTTTGCGAATGAAACCGATATGGAACAGGTTATTTTGAATATTCTTTCGAATTCGATTAAGTATACGCCGGAGGGCGGCAAGATTGGAATTACAGCGGAGAAAAAAGAGGATGAGGTAGAGATTTTAATTAAGGATAACGGTATCGGGATTCCGAAGGAGGATTTAGGAAGAGTGTTTGAGCGGTTTTATCGTGTGGATAAGGCGAGAAGCAGAGAGATGGGCGGGACCGGTTTGGGACTGTCGATTTCGAAGAAGATGGTGAAGGCGAGTGGCGGAAGAATTTCGATTGATAGTGAAGTGGGTGTCGGTACGGAAGTTCGGATTGTACTAAAAACGAAACAGAGTTAGTGTAAGGGGCGAGAGAAATGTATTTGATGGCAGTGGATACGTCGAATGTAGTGGCGTCGGTTGCGGTTTTTAAGGATCATGAATTATTTGGGGAAAAGAAGAGTGAGGATCAAAAGACACATTCGGAGAAGTTGTTGCCGATTATGGAGGCACTTTTGGAGGAGCTTGGCTTAAAGATTGCGCAAATGGATTTGTTTGCGGTTTGTGTGGGTCCGGGTTCTTTTACCGGAATTCGTATCGGAGTAGCGACGGTGAAGGGAATTGCACAAGCGTTAAATAAAAAGGTGATTCCGGTGACTTCTTTAGAAGGACTTTTGAATAAGACGGATTCCGAGAATGCTTGCGCGATTATTAATGCAAGACATGAGAATGTGTATTTTCAGATTCGTCGAAAAAATTGTGACGAATTACCGGATTTTATGCCGATTTCGCAACTTTTGAACGAAAAAATGAAATCGGATGAAAAATTTACCTTTGTTGGGGACGGCGTAAAAGAATTTGAAAATTTTATAAAAAATAATTGTGATTCCGATTTTTTATATGATTTTTATCAAACAAGTTCAAATATTGGAAAAGTGGCGCTAAATAAGTATTTGGCGGATGAAAAAGTTGCAGTTTTGCCACATGCGATTGTACCGATTTATTTGCGAAAAGCCCAACCGGACAGAGGAGTTTAAGATTTTTATGAAAAAAATAGTTATTGAAGAGATGAAACTTGACGATATAGATGATGTAGTAGAAGTTGAGAAGGATTGTTTTTCCGTTCCATGGTCGAGAGAGTCCTTTGTACGAGAAATTACAAAAAATCATTTAGCCATTTATTTAGTAGCGAAAGTTGAAGAAAAAGCAGTTGGATATATCGGTGTCTGGAAAGTGATGAATGAGGGTCATATTACCAATGTAGCGGTTCATTCTGCCTTTCGACGGCAGGGCATTGCTCAGCGTTTGATTTCCGAGCTGCTTTCTTTGTGCGAAAAACAAGAAATCGATAGTTTTACTTTGGAAGTTCGGGAAACCAATGAAGCGGCAAAAGCATTGTATAGAAAGTTTGGTTTTCAAGAGAGTGGAAAAAGAAAAGGGTATTATCAGGATAACGGAGAAGATGCGGTTATTATGTGGAAATATCTGTAGAGGAAGATAGTATACCAAAGATGAGAGGATGAGTAGATTGAAAGAGTTAAATTACACAGATTTAAAGTATTTTTGTGATGAAAAATTGCTGAAATTTAAGAGTACGGAAGAAGTGACACCTTCGCGTGAGATTATCGGGCAGGGAAAGACTTTAAAGGCTTTTGAATTTGGCTTAAATATAGAAGCAAAAGGATATCATATCTATTTGTCCGGATCGACAGGTACCGGAAAGACGACTTTTGCAAAGGACTATTTAAAGAAATATGCGAAAAAGAAACCGGTCCCTTGTGATTGGTGCTATTTATATAATTTTGAGGATCCGAATCAGCCGATTGCGGTTTCACTTCCGGCAGGGATGGGAAAAGAGTTTGTGGCGGATATGGATGATTTGGTGAAGACGGTTTCGGTTGAGTTACCGAAGGCGTTTGATAATAGTGATTATGAGAATGAAAAGAATCGGATTCTGCAAGAATTTCAAGACCAGAGAGCTGAATTGGTGGAAAAGTTGAATAAAGTTGCGGAGAAACAGGGTTTTAAGGTTAAGACAACCCCGAACGGAATTTACTTTTTGCCGATTATTAACGGACAGGCACTGAGCGAGGAAGAGTTTAACGATTTGGACGATCAAGTGAAAAATCGGATTATGGCGAAGTCGGGCAAGGTGCAGTTAAAGACGATGGAGACGATTCGTAAGATTAAAGAACTTGAGAAGGAAACCGAAGATGCAGTTACCGAATGGGAGAATCAGACGGCTTTGTTTGCGGTTGGCGTACATATTGATGACTTGATGTCGAAGTATAAAGAATATCCTAAGATTGTAAATTATTTATACGAAGTGCAAAAAGATATCTTAAATAATGTGGATAAGTTTGAAGAGGAAGAAATTCCGGAAGAAGCACAGATGTTTTTGCAGGGAATGCTGAAGAAAGAGAATGAATCTCCGACAAAGAATTATAAGGTGAATTTGTTGGTGGATCATTCGAAAACAAAAGGTGCGCCGTTAGTGGTAGATTATAATCCGACATTCCATAATTTGGTCGGCAAAACAGAGTATGAAAATGAGTTTGGTACGATGGCAACCGATTATACGAAGATTAAACCGGGCTTATTACATAAGGCGAACGGCGGATACTTGGTACTTCAAGTAAAGGATGTTTTGTTAAATCCGATGGCTTGGGAAGCGTTAAAGAGATGCTTAAAGACCGGCGAGATTTTGATTGAAAATATGAAGGATCAGACGACGGTGGTGCCGGTGTCAGGATTAAAGCCGGAGGCAATTCCGCTTAATTTGAAGGTGATTTTGGTTGGAACGCCGGATATATATCATTTGTTGTTTGATGCAGATGATGATTTTGTGAAACTCTTTAAGGTGAAAGTGGAATTTGAAGAGGAAATGGAGAATACTCCTGCGAATATTAAGAAGTTAACTGCTTTTATCAGTGCATTTTGTGAAAAAGATAAAACAATGCCGTTTGCACCGAGTGGCGTGGCTGCGGTGATTGAGGAAGCGTCGCAGATGGCGGATGACCAGTCGAAGTTGACGGCGAGATTTACCGATTTGATTCAAGTGTTGACGGAATCGGCAGCATGGGCGAAAGCGGACAAGGCTGAGTTGGTGACAGCAGACCACGTGAAAAAAGCGATGCTTGAAAAGAAAAATCGTGTAAATAATTATGATAAGCGGATGCAAGAAATGATATTGGATAATACCATTATGGTAGATACCAACGGAAAAGCGGTTGGACAGATTAACGGTCTTTCGGTGTTGGATTTGGGAGATTGTATGTTTGGAAAGCCGGCAAGAATTACGGCGAATACGTTTATCGGAAAGTCCGGTATTGTAAGTATCGAGAGAGAAGCGGATATGAGCGGTACTTCTCATACAAAGGGTGCATTGATTATTAGTGCCTATATTGGGGAAAAGTATGCACAGGATTTACCGTTGGCACTTACGGCGAGTCTTTGCTTTGAGCAGTTATACAGCGGAGTGGATGGCGATAGCGCTTCGAGTACCGAAGTGTATGCGATTTTATCGAGTTTGTCGGAAGTTCCGATTTCGCAGGGAATTGCGGTTACCGGTTCAGTAAACCAGAAGGGCGAGATTCAGCCGATAGGTGGTGCGACGCATAAGATTGAAGGATTCTTCGACGTATGTAAGTCAAGAAAGTTGACGGGAGAACAGGGTGTTATTATCCCGATTCAGAACGTGAAGAATCTTCACTTGAAGGACGAAGTGATTGAAGCGGTTAAGGAAGGTAAATTCCATATTTGGCCGGTGAAGTCGATAGATGAAGGAATTGAAATTTTGACAGGCGTTCCGGCAGGAAAGAAGAGAAAAGACGGCACTTATCCGAAGGGAAGCATTAATCAACTTGTGTATGATAAGTTAAAGAAGTATGCTTTGACAGTTACGAATTTCGGTAAAGAGGAAGCCGGTACAAAGAAATATTGATGAAGAAAAGGATTTTAAATGAATCGTTGGGGTGGAAAATCTGAAAGAGGATTTCCACTCCTTCTTTTTAGGGCAAAAATATGAATTTTATAAAAATGGCACAAACACTGTAGGGACACAATTTATTGTGTCCATGGAATGGGCAGATGTTTAGAATTAGGACACAATAAATTGTGTCCGTACAATGGGTTGAGAACATATAGGTTTTTATGCTGTTGTGTTGAAATTCTTGTTCTTGGTTAGAATATATGGTAAGATAATCCTTGATGGGAGGGATTGGATGAAGGCGTTGATTACGGGGGCGAGTTCCGGAATTGGGCGGGACATGGCTCGTGTTTTGAGTGAAAAAGGGTATGATTTGGTTTTGGTGGCGAGGAGAAAAGAACGTTTGGAGGAATTAGCGAAGGAGTTAAAAACTTCTTGTCGGATTGTTTGTGCGGATTTGTCGAAACCGGAGGAATGTGAGGCTCTTTATGAACAGGTGAAAGAGGAAAAAATCGATATTTTGATTAATAATGCGGGATTCGGAATTTTAGGAGAATTTACTGAAATTGATTTATCGCGTGAATTGAATATGATTGATGTGAATATAAAGGCTGTTACGATTTTGACAAAGTTATTTTTGAAGGATTTTAAGAAGAGAAATGCGGGAAGGATTTTGAATGTGGCGTCAAGCGCCGGATTTTTGCCGGGTCCGCTGTTATCCGGTTATTATGCGTCAAAGGCGTATGTGTTACGGCTTTCGCAGGCGATTTATGAAGAACTGAGGCATGAAAAGAGTAAGGTCGGTATCAGTGTGCTTTGTCCGGGACCTGTGGATACCGAGTTTAACGATGTAGCGAATGTGAAGTTTGCACTAAAGGGGTTATCCAGTGAGTATGTGGCGAAATATGCGATTGAGAAGTTGTTAAAAGGAAAATTGGTGATTGTCCCGGGAAATACGATGAAATTTATGCATTTTTTAACGAAGGTTACGCCGGATAAAATTTTGTTGAAAGTGGCGTATCATCAACAGAAAAAGAAGAGAGAGGAGAAATGAATGATGACAAGAGCAGAGGCAGAAAATTTATTGCAGGAGTTTAATAAGGAGAGTTTCCATCTGCAGCATGCCCATGTGGTTTCGGCGGTAATGGAGTATTTTGCGGAGAAACTCGGTTATGGGGAAGAGAAAGAGTTTTGGGGAACGGTTGGATTGCTTCATGATTTGGATTTTGAGATGTATCCGGAGGAACATTGCATCAAAAGTCAGGAAATTATGAGAGAAAGAGGATTGGATGAGCGTTTGATTCATGCGACGGCAAGTCATGGGTATGGATTGACGGTGGATATTGAACCGGAACATGAGATGGAGAAGGCTTTATATGCTGTGGACGAATTGACGGGGTTGATTGGTGCGGTTGCGATTATGAGACCATCGAAAAGTGTGCAGGATTTAGAGTTAAAGTCGGTGAAGAAAAAGTTTAAGACGTTAAATTTCGCGGCAGGTTGCTCAAGAGAGGTAATTTCAAAAGGCGCCGAGATGCTGGGATGGGAATTGGATCATTTAATCGAAGAAACGATTTTAGCAATGAGAACGATTCCGAATATGTAAAGAAAGAGGTTGTAAAAACCACCGAGGTGGTTTTTACAGCCCCTTTTTTTTCAGTTTCTTTTTTGTTCCGTCTTTGTCAATGATGTAGGTATTGTCTAATTGTGCGACAAGTGACGCTTTGTATTCGTCGATATATTCCTGGCGAAGTTGTTTCTGTTCTTGTTTTTCTTCTTCTGTTAAGTATTCTTTTTTGGCAAGTTCGTTGATTCTTTGTATTTTTTGTGGTTCCATTATAATCCTCCTAACTACATTTTATGTAATTGTAACATTTTTATGACAAATTTACAATAATTTTTTTATTGGCATAAATAGACGGTTTATGACGATTAACATAAAAGAAAGTCTCTTGGAATGGCTTGAATAGGCGATTTTAACGAAATCGGCATCTTTTGACAATTTATTTTTTTTGTGATATCGTAACTAACATAAACATAGGATGAGGTGATCGCATTGATTAGAAAAAACGATTTGTCGAAGTTGAAAGAAGACATCGGATTTTGTATCGGTCAAAGAGTAAGATTAACAACAAACAAAGGAAAAAAGAAAGTACTTACAAAAGAAGGAGTCGTAGAAAGCGCATATCCCAATGTATTTACCGTAAAATTCGAAGGCGAACAATCTTCGCGTAGAATCGCATACAGCTATACAGATGTATTGACAAATGCGGTAGAAGTTATCCGTTGCTCGGATAATCTGAATATACAAGATATGATGAATTAAAGTAACAAAAAAAGCGGGTGAATCTAATCATCCGCTTTCTTAATTCTATTATTCTTTGTCAGCCGAAGTTTCTTCACTTTCGTTTAATTTTGTTCCGCAATTAGAACAAAAAGTTGCGTTAGCAGCTAATTTACTGTCACAGTAAGGACACTTTTCCAACGGTTCTTCCTCTTCTTCCGGTTCTTCCGTGACTTCTTGTTCAGCACCGCATTTGGAGCAGTATTTGTCATTTCTGCCTACGACATTTTCGCAAATCGGGCATTGTTTTAATTTTTTCATCTCGAGGATTTTTGCATTCATTGTAGAAACGGCAAGCTCTGATTCTTCAATTTCTTTACACAAATCTTCGAAAGAAGTGTAATTGGATTCGCCGGATTTATAATCTTCATAAACGATTGCACCGATTTCTTCTAATTTCTCGGAAATTTTATCGTTCTCACTTGCAATTTGCAGACGAAGTTTCGCTTCTTCAATCAGCTTTCCGGACTTTTCGGTAGCGGCTTTATACGTTTTCGTAACCGTTTTGGAAACATTTTTTCCTAAATGATTTAACTTTTCGAAATTCATATTATATCATCCTCCCTTTTAGAAAAAGTGTATTACAATTTTTTCTTAATTTCAAGATGCTTTGGAAAATCTTTCAACAATATATTTGATGATATCATTGTAGTTATCCGGTTTTACTTTCAGAAAGACATTCGGATCAAAAGAAATCCATAAAGTCAAATCTTTTAAGTTATTGTCTAAAACCGCGCTGATGAGATTAATTGCTTCCAAAGGTTCCGGTAAGGTGTAACTCCATTCGTATGTTTGCGAATCGGCAAGCATATCTTTTTCAAAGTAGCTTTCTAAGAAGTTTTGAATGGTATTTTCTTTTTCAGAAATTAAATTAAGAACAATCGCCATAAAAACACAACCTTTCTAATAGTATATTCGTTTTTTCAAGCTTTATCCCTTTAGGTAAGTATTTCAATTAATTTTATAAGTTCTTTGTGCAATAATGACACAAACGCTGTAGGGACAGCATTCATGCTGTCCACAGAAAAGGCAGAAAGCAGGACAGCATAAATGCTGTCCGTACAGTAATTACAGCATCATTGCAAGATGAGATATTTTGACCGTAATTTTATAAAATAAAAGTTTCAGTTCAGACTTAACAACTTATTATTTTCGCGAAAGCCTTGTAGGGACAGCATTCATGCTGTCCACAGAAAAGGCAGAAAGCAGGACAGCATAAATGCTGTCCGTACAGTAATTACAGTATCATTGTAAGATGAGATATTCTGACCGTAATTTTATAAAATAAAATTCTATTTTTATGAATTGACAAGCAAAAATTAGTGTGTTAAATTATAAGAGTAGTTTTTGTACGACATCGGCAATAACGCAAGATTTATCGTAAGGTAACTTATGATAAAATATGTTTTAGGAGGAATGTAAAAGTGGAAAAAGGTAAAGTTAAATGGTTTAATGCAGAAAAAGGTTTCGGATTTATCGAAAGAGAAGGCGGAAATGACGTATTCGTTCATTTTTCAGCTATCAACATGGAAGGCTACAAGAGCTTATCCGAAGGTATGGAAGTTCAATTTGATGTAGTAGATGGTGCTAAGGGACCACAAGCTGCTAACGTAACAACTCTTTAATTAAAAATTTGTTTGAAGATGATTTCGATGTCCGTTTTCAATATAGAGACAGCCCCAAGTGGCTGTCTTTTCTTTTATGACGAACTTCTTCTCTCTTTGATACATATATTGATTCGGGAGAGTGATAGAATGAAGAAAATCGGAATGATTGGCGGAGATTTACGAAATCGGTATTTGGCAGAAATGCTTACAGAGGAGGGGTATGAGGTTTCTACATACGGCTTGACGGATGAGGAAAATGAGCTTTCGGATGTGGTGAAACGGAGTGATTATATTATTTCGGGGATACCGTTTAGTCAAGATAATCGAATGATACAGGCTCCGTTTTCGAAAAATGAGATTTCGATAGAGGAAGTTTTTTCGTTTCTGTCAAAGGAGAAAACTTTTTTTGCGGGAAGTATGAAACCGGAAATAAAAGAACGTTTTAAAGATTCGGAGATTCGGTATTATGATTTCTTAGAGGACGAGAGAACGACTATTATGAATGTGATTCCGACGGTGGAGGGCGCAATTGAATTCGCAATACGCAATACGGATTTTACATTATTTGATAGCGATATTTTGATTTTGGGCTACGGAAGAATCGGAAAGTATTTAGGCAGAGTGTTAAAGGCACTTGGCGCAAAAGTGAGGGTAGCTGTGAGAAAAGAAAGCGATTTGAGTTGGGTGTCTTTGGAAGGCAATCAGGCACTTTCTTATGAACAGTTAAATGCGGTATTGAATCAATTTGATGTTATTTTTAACACGGTTCCGGCACTTGTATTAAAAGAAGAACAGATTCGGTTACTAAAAAAATCTTGTTTTATCATTGATTTAGCTTCAAAACCGGGTGGTGTGGATTTTGAAAGTGCTAAAAAGTATGGTATTGAAGCCAATTTGGTTTTGGGATTACCGGGGAAAACAGCGCCGAAGAGTGCGGCGAAATATATGTTTGAATTTTTTGAAAAATGTATAAAATAGTGCGAAAAAAGCCATAGAAAAGCAACGAATATAAACAAACCTCTATGAATATGAATGTAACAAATCAGATTCATGGAGGTTTGTTTATGAGGGAATATATAGAGGAAAGAACAGTAGAATTGGCGCAGTATATTGTGGAACATAAAGCGACGGTGCGGGCGGCGGCGAAGAAGTTTGGAATCAGTAAGAGTACGGTGCATAAAGATGTGACAGAGCGGCTGAGAGGAATTAATTTAAGCTTGGCGCAGGAAGTGAAGATGATTTTAGAAGAAAATAAGGCGGAACGGCATATTCGTGGAGGAGAAGCGACGAAGGAGAAATATAAACATTTAGAGGAGATGAGTGCGGGAGGTTAAAAAAGAAGCTGTAAAAAAACACTTCGGAAAATTTTATTTTTCCGAGGTGTTTTTTTGCAGCTCTATTTTCCACATTCACAATTTTCTACATTTAAATTCTTTCCGCATCCAAAGCAGATTCCCTTACAGTCTTCTTTACAGAGGTAATGCATCGGAAGGTTGAGGCGGAAGTTATCGAAAATCATATCATCTAAAAATAATTTTCCGCTTGCTATTTTATATTCTTCTTCCTCCGGCATATTAGCAAAGGTTTCGATGATTTCAAACGGTAACGTTTCTTCGTACGGCGTCCCGCAACGATGACAGTTGACTTGGAAGGTGGTGTTTGCTGTTCCGGTGACAAGAATTTTGTCATTCTCTTTTTTGAAATGAAGCTGAACGGTAACCGGCTTGGTTGGGGTTATTTCATCATTATTACATTCGAATGGCGCTATTGTGAGTTCGCCGGTATAATCGAATTCATTTTGAATATCTTTTAATTGAATTTCCATAGAAAGACCTCCTTTACGAGATGATTGTATCATAGAACGAAGAGTTTGAAAATAGGAGAGAGGTAATTTGGGGATGGACAGCATAAATGCTGTCCGTACGAAGACGAGCATGTGTATGGAAGAATTTATATTGATTGAAAATGAATACTATTCTTATGACGATGAGAGCGTGTAGTGACAGCATTCATGCTGTCCGAGGATGAATACGCAATTGTTAGGATTTAATCGTTTTTTCTTCAAAAAAACTCTAATCTTTTTTTCTTAAATGACGATAACCTACATTGATGAATATTACAAATGAGAAGTGAGGAAGAGATATGGAGGAAGTTGCAGTTCTTGCTAAAATTCCGGTTACGATACCGTTTACACAAATTAGTTTTAATATTGTGATTACCGAGATTATAGTGACGTCTTGGATTATTATGGCAGTGATTATTTTGTGGGCTTATTTGGCGACAAGAAATATGAAATTGGTACCGTCGAAGTTACAACTTTCGGCGGAATTTATCGTGGATTCGATTAATAATTTTGTAAAGAATATTATCGGGCATAAGTGGAAGAGTTATGCTCCTTATTTGGGTACATTGATTCTGTATTTGGCATTATCCAATACGTTAGGAGCGTTATTTTTTGCGAAACCGCCGACGCGTGATTTTTCCATTCCGGTGGCTCTTGCCGTTATGACAATTTCTATTGTAATTGGCAGTGGAATTAAGACGAGAGGTTTTGGCGGTTTTTTCAAAAAATTATTTAAGCCTTTCTTTTTCCTTTTCCCAATTAACTTAATGGAATATTTGATTAAACCGCTTTCCTTATGTATGCGACTTTTTGGAAATATTTTTGGAGCGGCTATTTTGATGCATATGTTAACAAAAGTTGCACCAATTATCGTTCCGCCGGTGGCTTGTTTGTATTTTGATTTGTTTGATGGTGGTTTACAGGCGTTTGTATTCTTTTTCTTAAGTACGTTGTATATTGCCGAAGAGGTAGAAATAGAGGAGTAGAAAAGGCAATAGTGAAAGGTGGTGAAAGGAATGGATTTATTAGCAGCTGCTATTGCGGTTTTCACAGGTCTTGGTGCCGGAATCGGTATCGGTGTTGCTACGGGTAAGGCAACAGAAGCTGTTTCGAGACAGCCGGAAGCAAGTGGAAAGATTCAAATGCTTTTATTACTTGGTGCGGCGTTGGCGGAAGCAACAGCTATTTATGGACTTGTTATTGCATTATTGATTCTTTTTAGATAGGCTGATAAAGGTGGTTAGGAGGCATGTTTTGCAGACATGCCTCGTACTGCGAACTTTACGGTTTTATGGTGGGAGGAAGAAATGTTTAATTTTGATGAAACGTTTTTTAGTAATTTTATTTTTACAATTATAAATTTATTATTTCTATATTGGATTTTAAAAAAGTTATTGTTTAAGCCGGTTACGAAGTTTATGGAAAGCCGTTCGGAGCGTGTGAAAGAGGCAATTGAATCGGCGGAGGCAAATAAAGAAGAGATTGAAAAATTGAAGTTGGAGTATATGGAAAGATTAAAGTCTGCTGACGGAGAAGGTAAGAAAATTATTGAGGAGCACAGAGAAAGAGCGAACTATGAGTATAATATGGCTCTTAGTACGGCGAAAAAAGATGCACAGAAGTTGGTGGATGAGGCAAGAAAAGAGATCGAATCTGAGAAAACTCGTGCAATAAATGATATTAAGAAAGAAGTAAGTGATTTGGTTATTTCGGCTACCGAAAAGGTAATTGAAAAGAATATCGATAGCGAGACAAATCGGAAACTGATTTCTGAATTTATAGATGATACGGTTGCTTAACAAGCAGGGTTGTGTTTGGATAGGAGGTTCGTATGGCAGTTATAGGAAAAAGATATGCAAAAGCATTAATCGATGCGGCTCAGACTTCTGAAAAAAGAAATCTCTTAAATGAATATCTGTCGGAATTTACCGGAATTTTTTTCGGGAACGAAGAATTTCGAAAAATTATTTTAGATCCTCGAATTGACAGTAATATGAAATTCGGTGTGGTGCAGGAACTTTTTCAAGGCAAGGAGGATAAGCTGTTTTTAAGTTTTATTCGTTTGCTGATTGATAAGAAAAGAATCGACCGGGTGGAAGAGATTTTTCACGAGTACGAAAGTATGAATCGAGAGAAAAATAATGAGCTGTTTATAAAGATTGTGTCTGCCGTTCCTCTAAATGATGGTGAAATTAACGGGATAACCGATAAATATAAAAGAATTTATAACGTCGGTTCGGTAAAGTGTGCGACGGAGGTTGACAGCGCTTTATTGGGTGGCGTGAAAGTGATTGTGGGAAACAAAGTTTATGACGGAAGCGTCAGAACAAAGTTAGAGAATATGTTGTGATTTTATGTTAGAGTAGGGAGGAGATTTTCTTGACGATAAGACCGGAAGAAATCAGCGAGATATTAAGAAAACAAATTGAAAATTTCGATGCCAAGATAAAGAGCGATGAAGTCGGTTATGTCATTCAAGCGAGCGATGGTATCGCGAAGGTGTATGGCTTGGATAATTGTATGTGCGGCGAATTGATTGATTTTGGTGATGGTATTTTGGGAATGGCGATGAACTTAGAGGAGGACAACGTCGGTTGTGTTCTTTTAGGTGGCGAAACTACCGTTAAAGAGGGAACGCAGGTAAGAAGAACGGGTAGATCGGTGAGTGTTCCTGTTGGGGAAGAGTTAATCGGAAGAGTCATTGACGCGGTTGGTCGTCCGATTGACGGAAAAGGCGATTATAAAATTGAGGGATACCGTGATGTAGAGTTTTTGGCTCCGGGCGTTACCACGAGAGAGTCAGTTAACAAACCGCTTCAAACCGGTATTTTGGCGATTGACTCGATGGTTCCGATCGGCAGAGGTCAGAGAGAGTTGATTATCGGGGACAGACAGACCGGTAAAACAGCGATTGCGATTGATACGATTATCAATCAAAAAGATCAAGACGTTATCTGTATTTATGTGGCAATCGGTCAAAAGGGTTCGTCGGTTGCGGGGGTTGTGGAAACCTTAAAGAGATATGGCGCGATGGATCATACGATTGTGGTTTCTTCGACGGCGAGTGACTTGGCGCCGGTTCAGTATATTGCGCCGTATGCAGGTTGCGCAATTGCGGAATATTTTATGTATGAAAAAGGGAAAGATGTTTTAATCGTATATGATGATTTATCTAAGCATGCACAGGCTTATCGTGCAATGTCTTTGCTTCTTCGTCGTCCGCCCGGACGTGAGGCTTATCCGGGAGATGTATTCTATTTACATTCTCGTTTATTAGAGCGTGCAGCGAAGATGGATAAGGCTCATGGTGGCGGTTCGATTACGGCGTTACCGATTATTGAGACCTTGGCGGGAGACGTTTCGGCGTATATTCCGACAAACGTTATTTCCATTACTGATGGTCAGATTTACTTAGAGAGTGAATTGTTCTTCGCAGGTCAAAGACCGGCTATTAACGCTGGACT
The DNA here is from genome assembly GCA_017934955.1 of Clostridia bacterium. Classification (GTDB taxonomy): domain Bacteria; phylum Bacillota; class Clostridia; order TANB77; family RGIG9151; genus RGIG9151. The sequence goes on along the minus strand of JAGBIO010000015.1, from coordinate 39,478 downwards.
TTCTGTATCTCGTGTAGGTGGTGCGGCTCAAATTAAGGCTATGAAGAAGTTGGCTGGAAGAATTCGTATCGACTTGGCGCAGTACCGTGAACTGGCGGCATTTGCACAGTTTGGTTCGGATTTGGATAAGTTTACAAGAGATAAATTGATACAAGGTCAGAGAACCTTAGAAACCATTAAGCAACCGCAGTATCAGACATTGGCGGTTGAAAAGCAAGTTGTGATTTTGTATGCGGTTGTAAATGGGCATTTGGCAGATATTGATGTAAAAGATGTTGCTCGTTTTAATGAGGGATTGGTAAAACATGTAGAAGAGAAAGCGCCGGAGATTTTGCAGGCGATTGTGGAGACGAAGGAATTAAAGGCGGATATTGAAGAGAAGCTGATTAAGGCGATTGATGACTATAAGACTTGGTTCAAGGTGTAGGGGGGTTCACTATGAAAGAGTGGCAAAAAAATGCTGTGCTAATAATAGGAGTGGCTTTATTTGTTTTCTTGAACGCAGTAAATATTTTTAAAATAGCATTGGTTCCTTTTGCTAATGTGGAAAGTACAATATATGATTTAGAAACGTTAACTGAAGATGTGAGTGTTGCTTATCCTACAAGAATTGTTTCGCGTTACGAGGAACTTTTTTATACTTTGGAATTAAAAGATTCGGTTAATCAATGTATTTCGTTAATCTGCACGATAATTGTTATTGTATTAGGATATATATTTGCTAAAAACAAACTATTGTATGGTACAATTTTATTGACGATTTCTGCTATTGAAATAATTCTCTTTAACTTTGCGTGGAAAATTTTTATGCCATAAAGTTTAGCAAATGGAATAAGAAATCAAGACTTGGTTCAAGGTGTAGAATATGGACAGCATGAATGCTGTCCGTACAGTTAGAAAGAGGCACAATATTGTAGGGACACAATTTATTGTGTCCGTGGAAAAGGCAGGACAGCATGAATGCTGTCCGTACAGAATGTAGAGATGCGTAGGGACAGCATTTATGCTGTCCGTGATAGTAGTACTGTGTTAGAAATGTGTGCGTATTGAAAGGACTGATTTTTAGGCATGGCGAATACTCGTGAAATAAAGCTCAGAATAAAAGGCATCAATGAAACGAAAAAGATAACGAAGGCGATGAAGTTGATTTCGGCGTCGAAGTTGAAGAAGGCGAAGTTGATGCATGAGGCGACTTTACCGTATTTTAAGATGGTACAGGAGACGATGAATGATATTTTGATTCATTTGCCTAAAATGGAGTCGGTTTATTTTGATAAGAGAGAAAAAAAGGCGGATCGAAAAGTTGGGTATATTGTGATTGCGTCGGACAAGGGCTTAAATGGTGGTTATAATCACAACATTATCAAATTGGCGGAGAGTGTGATGGAGAAAGAACATGCGGTTGTTTTCCCGATTGGTAATGTTGTTGTGGAACACATGGAGAAAAATCATTATAACGTGGTGAAGGAATTTGGCTTGGACGGGGATATTACAGATATTCAGCAGGCGCAAAACATTGCAGATTATATGATTAAGATGTTTGAGGAAGGGCGATTGGACGAGGTGAAAATCGTTTTTACCGAGATGCTTTCGGCGATTTCCTTAAAACCGCGTGTGATGAATCTTTTACCGTTAGAAAAAGAGGAGTTCATGAGCGAAAAGAAAGAGAGTAAGCATATTACTTTAACATTGGAGCCAACTCCGGAGTCGGTTTTGAATACCTTGGCGCGAAAGTATGTAAAGGGAATTTTGTATTCCGGTTTTATTGAGTCTTATGTGAGTGAACATTCGGCGCGAATGAATGCGATGGATAATGCAACGAATAATGCAGAGGAAATTGTGAAGAAATTGACGCTTACTTATAACAGAGCAAGACAAGCTGCGATTACGCAGGAAATTACTGAGATTTTGGGTGGCGCAGCGAATGTTTAACAGATAGTTTGTAAAAACTTTGAAAGGTTTGGTGATTTTGGTGGGTGAAGGAAAATTAACTCAGATTATCGGAGCGGTGTTGGATATCCGATTTGATAAGGAAGAGTTGCCGAGTTTATATAACGCAATTCATATTCCGTTTAATGATTCCTATATTGTTGCGGAGGTTATGCAGCATTTGGGAAATGATACGGTAAGATGTGTTGCGATGTCGGCGACCGACGGATTGCAACGTGGAATGAAAGCGATTGATACGGGAGCACCGATTAAGGTTCCGGTAGGAGATAAAGTATTGGGAAGAGTATTTAACGTACTCGGCGATGCTGTAGATGATGAAGGAGATCCGAATTCTGAGGAAATGTGGTCCATCCACAGAGATCCGCCGGCTTTTGTGGATCAAAAACCGGTTACAGAGATTTTGGAAACGGGTATTAAGGTTATCGACTTATTGGCGCCTTACGCAAAGGGCGGTAAAATCGGCCTTTTCGGTGGTGCCGGAGTAGGAAAAACCGTTTTAATTCAAGAATTGATTCGTAATATTGCGACACAACATGGCGGATATTCGGTATTTACCGGTGTTGGAGAGCGTTCAAGAGAGGGTAATGACCTTTGGAACGAAATGAAGGAGTCCGGGGTTATTGCAAAGACCGCTTTAGTGTTCGGTCAGATGAATGAGCCTCCCGGAGCGAGAATGAGAGTTCCGCTTACCGGACTTACGATGGCGGAGTATTTTAGAGATGTGCAGCACCAAGATGTGTTATTATTCGTAGATAATATTTTCCGTTTTATTCAAGCGGGTTCTGAGGTTTCGGCGTTATTGGGAAGAATTCCGTCTGCGGTAGGTTACCAGCCGACCTTAACGACGGACGTTGGTGCGTTACAGGAAAGAATCGCGTCTACGAAAAATGGTTCTATTACGTCGGTTCAAGCGGTTTATGTTCCTGCCGACGACTATACCGATCCGGCGCCGGCAACGACCTTCGCTCACTTAGATGCGGTAACGGCGTTGTCTCGTTCGATTTCGGAGTTAGGTATTTATCCGGCGGTAGATCCGCTTGAGTCTTCTTCGAGAATTTTGGATCCGAGAATTGTGGGAGAGGATCATTATAATACGGCAAGAAGTGTACAAGCGATGTTACAGAAATATAAGGAATTACAAGATATTATTGCAATTTTGGGTATGGACGAATTGTCGGAAGATGATCGTTTATTGGTGTATCGTGCAAGAAAGATACAGAAATATTTGTCGCAACCGTTCTTTGTTGCGGAACAGTTTACCGGTATCGAGGGAAAATATGTTCCGATTGCTGAGACAATTCGCGGATTTAAGGAGATTATTTCGGGAAATATGGATGATTATCCGGAGAGTGCGTTCTTTATGGCGGGACCGATTGAAGATGTTATTAAAAATGCGGAAAAGATGGGTTAAAGGTATGGTGATATAATTGGCAAAGACTTTTCATTTTGAGGTTGTGACGCCAACCAGAGTGTTTTATTCCGATGATGTGGAGATGGTTATTTTTAATCGAGAAGACGGAGAAATGGGAATTATGGCAGATCATATGCCGATGCTTGTTTCGGTCGATGTCGGGGCACTTCAAATAAAGAAAGAAAATCAGTTTACGGTTGCTGCGGTTGGTGAGGGTTTCTTAGAGATTACCGATCAGAAGGTGACGGCAATTTTGGATAGTGCGGAATGGCCGGAGGAGATTGATTTGGAGCGTGCAATTCGGGCGAAGGACTCTGCAGAATCAAGATTGAAGGAACTTCGTAAGGATAAAGAAATGGAAGTTTTATTAAAGGCATCAATTCAAAGAGCGAAAAACAGAATAAATATTGCAAATAGCTCGCAAAAATAGGGTAAGACTTGAATTAAGCTCAAATTTGTGGTAAAATAATGAGTAAGAAAAAAATTAGCGTTATTTTGTTTGGAGGGGTTTGGATTGAAAAAAATAGGAGCAGTTTTTATTATACTAATGTTTGTGACAATGCTTGTTCCAAAATTTTGTTATGCAGAGGGCGAGTTTGATTTTGCAAAGGAAGGACAAAATGCGATTACGACCGAAAAGGTAGAAGAAACGATTGATGAAGCAGCAAATACGGTAAACAATGTTGTATTGATGGTAATAGGGCAAATTAGTGATAAGAGTTTGCCGATTTGTTTATTGTTAATTCTTTGGGGCGCGGTTCAGTATTTTATTATGGGTATTCGAAATTTATATAAGAAACGTAATGGAATGTTATTAATGTGGGGAAGCTTCACATTTATGGTAATTGCGAAGTTTGTATATTTGATTGTGTTTTTAGTGTCTTTAAGATTTTAGCAGAAATCGGCAGACAGTAGAATTTGGACACAATAAATTGTGTCCGTACAAACTGTTTTCTGTCGCTATAGTTTGATTTGTAATTTTCAGAGTACATATAAACACTTAAATGTGTGAAGTTGAAAAAAGTATATTGGGGTGGTGAGCAAAATGAAAGTTCTATTTGCGATTAATAATGAATCTACTGTTGATAGTATTATTAAACATTATAAAGTGACGTATGGCGAGAAGATTGATGCGACAAAGGTATACTTTTTTAGGAATATAACGGAAACCTTGAAAAAGGATAAGACTTTTGACAGAATTGTCATTCATGAAGAGTTGGAACCTACGGCAAGAAAAAATCAGGATTAATTGATACCAATTTATTGAAGAATATAGATAGAATAACCGACGAAGCGGGAAGAGCGGATATCATTTTTATTTGTTCGGAAAACAGAAGACCGAATGATAAGTTGTTAAAGAGTTTCTTTAATTTGGGAATTTATAATGTGTTGACCGGTCAGGATCGTACGGTTGGAAAATTAGCTGAGTTGATTAATCGTCCGCGTACCAAAAAAGAAGCGAAAATGTTTGTGGATGTGGATATTGAGGAAAATCCGTATGATGTTGCAGATAAGGCAGACGAGGAAGAACTTAGAAATATTATTCGTTATTATGAAAAGAATATATTTAGCAGAGAAAAGATTGTTTCGGGATTTGATAGTTTATACGAGCAATATACTTTTGAGAAGTTGAAGCAAATTGTTCCTTTTTTACCGCAAAAGGCAAGAGAGATATTGCAGGCAGAGTCTGAAAAGTATATTGCTATTATGAGTGCACCTACCCAAAAGACCGGAAAGCATGCAAGGGTGGAGGAAAAGGTAAGGGTTGTTGAAGTACCGGTTTATATACAAGAAAAGCCGAAGGAAGAAGTTGTTGAAAAACCAAAAGCAATACCGCCGGAAATAGAGCCGGTAGTAAGGGCTCCGAAAGTAGAGCCGGTTATTCCGAAAGTAGAACGAGTAACTCCGAAGGTAGAGCCGATCATTCCTGAAGCAGAGCCGGTTATCGAGAAACCAAAGCCAAAACCGCAACCGGAACCGCCGAAAGTTGAGATGCCGAAGTCGATTGAGGTTGTAGTGGAACAACCGAAGCCGGAACCGGAATTACCGAAGGCAGAGCCGATAGTGGAAGTAAAGCCGGAACCGGAATTACCAAAGATAGAGCCGATGCCGGAAGTAGAACCGGAACCGGAATTACCGAAAGTTGAGATGCCGAAAAAGATTGAAATAGTAGAAAAACCAGAACCTCCGAAACCGGAATTACCCAAAGTAGAACCTGTAATGCCGAAAGTAGAGCCGGAACCGGAATTGCCAAAGGTAGAACCTGTAATTCCAGAGGTAGAGCCGGAACCGGAATTGCCGAAGGTAGAACCTGTAATGCCGGAAATAGAACCGGTAATTGAGAGACCGCAGCCTGTGATGCCGAAGGTAGAGCCGGTAATGCCGAAAGTGGAACCGGTAATTGAGAGACCGCAGCCTGTGATGCCGAAGGTAGAGCCGGTAATGCCGAAAGTGGAACCGGTAATTGAGAGACCGCAGCCTGTGATGCCGAAGGTGGAACCGGTAATGCCGGAAGCAGAACCGATAATAGAAAGACCGAAACCGGTAATGCCAAAAGTTGAGCCGGTGATTGAGAGACCTACGAGACCGGAGCCTCAGCCTTATGCACCACCGAGTCGCTATCAACCGCCTCGTCCTTCTGTGATGGAGCCTCAAATTCAGACAGTTACGCAGGTAATTGAAAAAGAGGTCATTAAAGAGGTTTATGAAACACCGAAGGATTATAAAAAGACGGTATGCTTTATCGGTGCCCATAAGACAGGTACGACGTTTATTATCAACGCGCTTGCGAATGTGCTTGCGGCGAAAGGTGTAAAGACTGCGATTATTGATTTGACAAGAAACAAGGATTCCTTCTTGATTTATGCGGCAGGAGACAGCGAGAATGCAAGAATAGCGGCTAACAGTTTGAATAATCTTGTGATCGGTCAGTTACAGCCGTTAAAGTTAGGAATTTTAAGCGTATATACCGGAATTCCTCGTGCAGATAAATTATCCAGAATGAAGTATGATGTATACAAGATGATAGAATTGGTAAAACGTGAAAATTCGGTTGTTTTAATTGACTGTAATTTCGAGACACCGTTGGAAGTTTTTCGTTTTGCGCAGAGTGTATATGTTGTACAGGATATGGATGTTATGAATATTTTGCCGATTACCATGTTTTTGAAGGAATTAAAAGAGCATGAAGTGGATATGGAGAAATGTTCGGTAATTATTAATAAGTATATGAAGTCTTCTTTGACACCTTCTAAAATTATGGAAGCTTTGGCTTTTTATAATAATCCGAATCCGGATATGCTGGTGTATGATGAGTTGTTGCCGAAGAGTACGAAACGGTTTATTATTCCGTTCGATGAACAAAATTATTTGAGATATATTGAGAACTTATATTCTTCTAAGATGAATTTTTCCGGTTTCTCAGATGAGTTTAAGCAGGCAATTTCGATTATTATTCAGGAAATCTTCCCAATCGGCGGAAGACCGATGTCGAGAAATGTGCCGGATAGCAACAGCGGATTGAAGGGATTGTTTAGAAAGAGATAAAAAATAGAGATGTGACTTGGTGTTTTAGGCTATTGTCACATCTTCTTTTTTGTGGTACAATAGTTCATTGAGGGAGAAAAGTATGGAGAAATATGCAATTAAGGAAGTTGCCTCGAATAAGAAGGCGTATCATGATTATTTTATAAATGAGACTTTTGAAGCAGGGCTTGTATTGACGGGAACGGAGATTAAGTCGATTCGAATGGGAAAAGTGAATTTAAAGGATAGTTATGCCTCGATTACACAAGGGGAACTTTTTATTCATCACATGCATATCAGTCCGTACGAAAAAGGGAATATCTTTAATGTGGATGCAACTCGTTCCAGAAAACTCTTAGTATCAAAAGCGGAAATCAATCGTTTGATCGGTATGATAAAACGAGAAGGAATTACCTTGGTGCCGATTTCCTTATATCTAAAAGGAAAATGGGCAAAACTAAAAATCGGTATCGGTAAGGGGAAGAAACTTTACGATAAGAGAGAAGACATGGCGAAAAAGAGCGCGGAAAAAGAGATGGCCATCCGATTAAAGGAAAGAAACCAATCCTAATACGGGGGCGTATTGGTATTGACAGGTATTCTAAAATACAGATAGCGAGTAGTGGGCTCCGCCGGCCACTTAAAAAAGCGGAAACTTAAATTAAACGCTAATAATAATGAATTAGCATTAGCTGCCTAAGCGCGGCTACGTCAGCCTAAGAGTGTCACCGGCTTAGTGTCTGGCGTCGACAGGTGACCACAAAACCGGTAAAGCTTTGCATCGGTGGGTATTTATGAAGCTACTGATGTCATCAGTCTGTTTATAGACGGTTGGCAAAGGGAATGTGAAAGTATAAACTGCACTCGGAGAAGTCTGTATGGCAGGATTCTTGGACAGGAGTTCAACTCTCCTCGCCTCCACCAAAAGCGGCATACTACGTATGCCTAAAAGAATAGTGAATAAATAATAAATAATAAATTTGACTTGTAAAGCTGCTTTTGTATTATTCTTTATTCTCTATTCTTTTTTCTTTATTATTTAAAGAGGTGTTGTTGTGGAAAAAGAAAATGTGTTACTCGAAAAATCATTAAAATTTGCAGCAAGAATCGTTCAACTTCATAAGTATCTTATAAAAGAAAAACAGGAAGGTATTATTTCGAAGCAAATCATCAGAAGTGCAACTTCTATTGGGGCAAATGCGAATGAGGCAGTTTATGGCATTAGTAAGGCAGATTTTATTGCAAAATTACAGATATCGTTAAAAGAAACAGCAGAAACTGAGTATTGGTTGAGATTATTGATTTTGTCAGAATATATAGAAGAAACAGAGGGAAAATCTTTAATTTCGGATTGTCTTGAAATCAAAAGACTACTTGTGGCTACATTAAATACAGCTAAGAAAAACAATAGTAATAAAGTGTCAAGTAAGGAGTATATTTGTTCAGCAAAATAAGCAACAAACCATCATTTGATAGTAACGGTACAGGTCATACTTAAGTTGTCACAAATATATCGGGACGTCGAGGACGCCGTCCCCTACAATGACTGCATAATCTTTGTAGGGACACAATTTATTGTGTCCATGAAATAGCCTGATATTAGAATTAGGACACAATGAATTGTGTCCGTACAAACCGCATTCTGACGATATTTTTCGAAAGATACAAGATTTTAGTCTGATTAGTAACGAACTGAAACAATTCCTTGGCAAAATTTGTTGACAAGACTTGAAAATTATTATACGATACGTTTAGATTAAGGGAGTAGTCGGCAGATTATGCGATAAAGTCAACAGCATGGAATTGGATTCCTGGCTTTATATGAAATGACGAGACTTATCTGTGATGAACACAGATAGGTCTTTTTTTATCAAGAACTGTCCTACTCTTATACATGCAAAGGAGGAGAGGGTATGAAGGAATACTTGTCGGAGATTTCGGAAGTGCTTGAGGAAAAGAAATCGTCTGAAAATGGTCTATCTACCGAAGAAGCGGAGAAGCGGTTGGGGGAATTTGGACCGAACAAATTAAAAGAGGGGAAAAAAGTTACTCTTTTAGAGCGTTTTTTAGGAGAGTTGTCGGATCCGATGATTATTATTTTAATTGTGGCGGCAGTGATTTCGGGAATTACCTCGTTTTATTCCGGGGAATCGTTTGCGGATACGATTATTATTATGATTGTGGTGATTATTAACGCTGTATTGGGCGTGGTGCAGGAAAGTAAGGCAGAAAAGGCGATTGAGGCTTTGCAGGAAATTACGAAGGCGACTTCTAAGGTGATTCGTGACGGACATCAAGTGACTTTGAAGAGTGAAGAATTGGTTCCGGGAGATATTATTGTGTTAGAAGCGGGAGATGCGGTTCCGGCAGATGCGCGTATTATTGAGTGTGCGAGCATGAAGGTGGAGGAAGCGGCTCTTACGGGAGAATCGGTTCCGGTTAATAAAAAGATTGATGTATTGACGGCGGAAAATGAGAAGGATGTTCCGCTTGGCGATCGTAAGAATATGGTGTATATGGGAAGTACCGTTGTTTATGGACGTGGTAAAGCGGTTGTAACGGATACCGGAATGACGACGGAAATGGGAAAGATTGCGGATGTTTTGGCGAATGCGAAGGATGATGAGACGCCGTTACAGAAGAAATTAAATCAGTTGAGTAAGGTTTTGAGCGTCTTGGTTATCGGAATTTGTGCCGTGATTTTTGCGGTTGATTTGATTCGTTCTTATCCGAATATTACCGGGGAAGGTATGCTGGATACCTTTATGGTTGCGGTTAGTTTAGCGGTTGCGGCGATTCCGGAAGGGCTTGCGGCGGTTGTGACGATTGTGCTTTCGATTGGTGTTACAAATATGTCGAAGAGAAACGCTGTCATTCGTAAGTTGACGGCGGTTGAGACGCTTGGCTGTACGCAGATTATTTGTTCCGATAAAACCGGAACGTTAACGCAAAATAAGATGACAGTTGTGGAGCATGTCGGGGACGATGAGAAGTTGTTGGCGACGGCGATGGCTTTATGCAGTGATGCGGAGATAGATGAGAATCACGAAGCAATCGGGGAGCCGACGGAGTGTGCGTTGGTGAATGATGCTTATCAATTGGGATTATCGAAAAATGATTTATCAAGAGAGTATTTGAGAATCGGAGAGGCGCCGTTTGATTCGATGAGAAAGATGATGACAACGGTTCATAAGAAACAAGATGGTTCTTTGGTGCAATTTACAAAGGGTGCGCCGGATGAAGTGTTAAAATGCTGTACGTCGGCGTGGATTGACGGAAAAGCGGTTCCGATGACGGAGGAAATTAAGAAGAGGGTATTGGAAGCTAACAAAGCAATGGCAGATAAGGCACTTCGTGTATTGTGTGCTGCAAAGAAGGAGTGGGGGAGCGTTCCTACGGATTTTGAAGTATCGACGTTGGAGAATAATTTATGTTATTTGGGTTTGTGCGGTATGATTGATCCGGTGCGTCCGGAGGTAAAGGCGGCGATTGCAGAGTGCGGTGAAGCGGGAATTCGTCCGATTATGATTACGGGGGATCACAAGGATACCGCGGTTGCGATTGCGAAGGAATTGGGAATTATCGAGAGTGCCGATCAAGCGATTACCGGTGCGGAGTTAAACGATATTTCAGAGGAAGAAATCAACGAGAAGATTGAACAGTATTCGGTATATGCGCGTGTGCAGCCGGAACATAAAGTACGAATTGTGAAGGCATGGAAAGCGAAAGGAAAAATTACGGCAATGACCGGAGACGGTGTAAACGACGCGCCTTCGATTAAGAGCGCGGATATCGGCGTTGGTATGGGAATTACCGGTACCGATGTAACGAAGAATGTTGCGGACATGGTTTTGGCGGACGATAACTTTGCAACCATCGTTTCGGCGGTAGAAGAGGGCAGAAGAATTTATGACAATATTCGTAAATCGATTCAGTTCTTGCTTTCTTCGAACTTATCCGAAGTATTGGCGATTTTCTTTGCGACATTACTTGGATTTACTATCTTAAAACCGGTGCATTTATTGTGGATTAACTTGATTACGGATTGTTTCCCGGCTTTGGCGTTGGGAATGGAGAAGAGCGAAAAGAATATTATGAAGCGTGCGCCTCGGAACGCCGGTGATGGCATTTTTGCTGGCGGAATGGGATTTGATATTGCTTTTCAGGGCGTTTTGATTACGTTACTAACCATGACGGCATATTTTGTCGGTCACTTTATGGAGGCCGGTAAGCGGGAGATTGTGAATAGTGCGGATGGAATGACAATGGCGTTTTTAACCTTGTCGATGGTGGAAATTTTCCATTCTTTCAATATGCGTTCTCGAAGAGATTCGGTGTTTAATTTACCACATCATAATATTTTCTTGTGGGGGGCTATGATTCTTTCGCTTATTTGCACGACAGCGGTTATCTATATACCGTTCTTATCCAATGCCTTCGGTTTTGAACATATTTCCTTACCGGAATACGGCGTTGCGATGGGATTGGCATTTTTCATTATTCCGATTATGGAAGTGACGAAGTTTATTCAGAGACGTTTGGGAAAATAGTGCTTGACAAGAAAGGATATTATTGGTAATATAGTTATAGAGAGATAAACTTTGATGAGTTGTCTCATTGACAAAAACAAAAAACGGACGCCTGTAGCATCCGTTTTTTGTTCTGTATTTAGTAAGCAGAATTCATAAATGTAAGTAACAGAATGAAGAGAATAATGGTAAGTATAATTTTGATGATTTGCCTCATTCGAGTCCACCTCCTTATTGAAGATTTATCTCTAGAGACAAATGGATTATAACATGGCAAAGAACAAATTACAATATTTTACATGTAAATTTCTGTAATTTATTCTTTAAGGTGGACTATTGACAAAACATCAAATGGGGATTATACTAAATATTGGAATATTTCAAAAGCGATGATAAGAAGAAGTAGTAATGAGTGAGACCAAACAGAAAGCGACCGGTGGATGAGAGGAGCATGGAAAGCTGATTATGAATACATCTTTGAGCTTCGCGCTGAAGTTGAGTAGGCGTTGACGGAATTTCGCACGTTATCGCGATAGAGTATGTTGGTACTCGGTGAGACAAGTAATGTGAGTTATTTGTGAATAAAGGTGGTAACACGAAGACAATCTCGTCCTTTCTTAGAGGGACGAGAATTTTTTTAATAGGAGGGAAATGATATGACAATTTTTGATGAATTGAAAGCAAGAGGATTGTTGGCACAGTTGACGGATGAAGAGGAGATTAAGGAGTTAATCAATAATGGAAAGGCGATATTTTATATCGGGTTTGATCCCACGGCGGATAGTTTGCATGTTGGCCATTTTATGGCGTTATGCTTGATGAAGAGACTTCAGATGGCGGGAAATAAGCCGATTGCGTTATTGGGTGGCGGAACCGGTATGATTGGGGATCCTTCCGGAAAGACAGATATGCGGAAGATGCTGACAAAAGAAGATATTCAGCACAACTGTGAATGTTTTAAAAAGCAGATGAGCAAGTTTATTGATTTTTCGGATGGAAAAGCCTTGATGGTAAATAACGGCGATTGGTTGTTGGATTTAAATTATGTGGATATGTTAAGAGAAGTCGGACCACATTTTAGTGTGAATCGGATGCTTACGGCAGAATGTTACAAACAGAGAATGGAGAGAGGTCTTAGCTTCTTGGAGTTTAACTACATGATTATGCAGAGTTATGATTTTTATGTGTTGTACCAGAAATACGGTTGCAATATGCAATTTGGTGGAGACGATCAGTGGAGTAATATGCTTGGCGGTACCGAATTGATTCGTCGTAAGTTGGGAAAAGATGCGTATGCGATGACGATTAATTTGTTGTTGAATTCGGAAGGCAAGAAGATGGGAAAAACGGAGTCCGGTGCGGTTTGGCTGGATCCGGAGAAAACGTCGCCGTTTGAGTTTTATCAATATTGGAGAAATGTGGCGGATGCGGATGTGTTAAAGTGTATTCGTATGTTGACGTTCTTACCGCTTGAACAGATTGATGAAATGGATCATTGGGAAGGCAGTGAGCTTAATAAAGCGAAGGAAATTTTGGCGTTTGAACTTACCAAGTTGGTACATAGCGAGGAAGAGGCTACTAAAGCGCAAGAGGCTGCAAGAGGCTTGTTTGGCGGCGGAGTGTCTGTGAATGTGCCGACGGTTGCCTTAAAGGCGGAAGATTTCGTAAATGAGGAAATCGATATTTTGACCTTATTGGTAAAGGCAGAATTGGCACCTTCGAAGTCGGAGGCAAGAAGAAATGTTGAGCAAGGTGGCGTTTTGGTTGGAGACGAGAAAGTGACAGATGTAAAATTGCTGTTAAAGAAGGCAGATTTCGCAGGAGACGGTATCTTGTTAAGACGTGGTAAGAAGAACTTTAAGAAAGTTGTTGTTGAGGAATAAGAGGGACAACAATAGCGTTTGAGCAGGAAAAAAAGCATTTGGAGGAATACGGGTGTTACAGGTCAGACTCAAATTTATAGAAAAGACACAAACACTGTAGGGACAGCATCATTGAAGAACGATATAGTCTGACCTGTAACGTGAATGTTTGTAAAAATTAGGAAAATGCTTGACAAAAATGAAAGAGTGAAGTAGTATATAAATAGTAAGACAAATATTTTTATGTACAGTCGGACAAGAAAAAACGGATGCATTGCGCGCACCCGTTTTTTTCTTGCCTTCAAATTCTTTAGTAAGCAGTTCCTGTGAGTAATAGAAAGAAAATGATGACAAGTAAAAATATTCTTATGTACAAAGGTTTCACCCCCTTTCCAATTTTGGAGTGTCCTTCGGACAAAAAGAAATATATCATAATATGGAAATAATTACAATAATTTACAAAAATATTTTTCTATTTTTCAGTGGTACTTACAAGTTATTTATAGCAAATTCAAGTCTGATCTGTAGGGAAAATTCGTTAATAGTAAGATATATTTGCCTATAATGATGTACGGACACAATTTATTGTGTCCACAGAATAGACAGACGGTAGAATTAGGACACAATGAATTGTGTCCGTACAGACTGCATTTTACCGATATTTTTCGTAGAATACAAAATTATAGTCTGCTCTGTAATCAAAATTTGGACATTTTTGGAAAAAGCTTGACAAAAACAAAAGTGTGAAGTAGTATATAAATAGAAAGTTCAATAGCTTTATGTACAGTCGGACAAGAAAAAACGGATGCATTGCGCGCACCCGTTTTTTTCTTGCCTTCAAATTCTTTAGTAAGCAGTTCCTGTGAGCAATAAAAAGAAAATGATAACAAGTATCAATAACTTTATGTACAAAGGTTTCACCCCCTTTCTAATTTTGGAGTGTCCTTCGGACAAAAAGTAATATATCATAATATGGAAATAATTACAATAATTTACAAAAATATTTTTCTATTGAAAATTTTTGGAATTTATATTACAATAGGCATGTTGAATTTATTAAAAAAGGAGTCGTTATCATGAAGATTTTAGTAATTAATTGCGGTAGTTCTTCATTAAAATATCAATTAATTGATATGGAAACTGAGAATGTTTTGGCAAAAGGAAACTGTGAAAAGATCGGTCTTTCGGATTCCTTCCACAGACATAAAACAGAAAAAGGGGTAGATGTAACTTACCAAAAGGCTTTACCTACACATTTAGAGGCTGTAAAGTCGGTTCTTGGTTCGCTTACCGATAAAGAAGTGGGTGTGATTGCTTCTTTGGATGAAATCAATGCGGTTGGTCATCGTATTGTGCAAGGCGGAAGCTATTTTAAGGGTCCTGCTATTGTTACAGAAGAAGTTATTAACAAGATTGAGGAGTATGCACCTCTTGCACCGTTACATAACAAAGCACATGTTATCGGAATTCGTGCTTGCCGTGAAGTGTTGCCGAATACGCCGATGGTAGTGGTATTTGATACTTCTTTCCATCAAACGATGCCGGCTAAGGCTTATATGTATGGTCTTCCGTATGATATGTGTGAAGAGTACAAGATTCGTAAATACGGATTCCACGGTACATCTCACAAGTATGTTTCGGGAAAAGCAGCAGAAATGCTTGGAAAGAAGCCGGAAGACTTGAAAATGGTTGTTTGTCACTTAGGAAACGGTTCCAGTATTACAGCGGTTAACGGTGGAAAATGTGTGGATACTACGATGGGATTTACGCCGCTTGACGGCTTGATGATGGGAACTCGTTGCGGTGCGATTGATCCGGCGATTATTCCGTATATTGTGGCAAACTGTGGTGTAAAGGTAGAAGAGTTAAATGATTTTATGAATAAAAAATGCGGTGTGCAGGGAATTTCCGGCGTAAGCAGCGACTTTAGAGATTTAAGGGATGCGAAGGATGCCGGACATGAGAGGGCTACTTTGGCACTTGAAATGTTTACTTACCAAGTTCGTAAATATATTGGTTCTTATATCGCAGCCTTAAACGGAATTGACGCGTTAGTATTCACGGCGGGAATCGGGGAAAACGATACCGATGTAAGAGCAGAAGTAGTAGAAGGTATGGAGAATCTTGGTATTAAGATTGATTTGGAAAAGAATAAAGTAAGAGGAAAGCAGGCAGATATTACAGCTGAGGGTGGAAAAGTGAAAGTGCTTGTTGTTCCTACAAATGAGGAGCTTATGATTGCAAAAGAGACAATGGCTTTGCTTTAGTAGAAAACCTTGCAAATGGAGTGGAAACTGTGTTTGCAAGGTTTCTATTTATAGTAGTATAGGGACAGCATGAATGCTGTCCGTACAGAGGAAGAGAGGCAGGACAGCATGAATGCTGTCCGTACAGAGGGAAAGAGGCAGGACAGCATGAATGCTGTCCGTACAGAAAAAAAGGCAGGATGCGTAGGGACAGCATTTATGCTGTTCGAGAAGGAAGATAGTGATATAGAACGGAGGAAAAAAGTGTATAATATAGGGTTCCCGAATTTGAATTTGTATTTTAACATTAATCCGGTAGCGTTTTCGATTGGAAATGTTTCGGTGTATTGGTATGGAATTTTTATTGCGTTTGCGGTATTATTGGGATTGCTTTTGGCAAGAAAGGACAGCGGAAAGTTTGGAGTTTATTATAACGACGTGGAAGAGTTTATTTTATGGGCGATTCCGGTGAGTGTAATTTTCGCGAGACTGTATTATGTGATTTTTTCTTGGGAGGCGTATAGAAGTCAGCCACTAAAAATTTTCGCGGTTTGGGAAGGCGGTTTGGCAATCTATGGGGGAATTATCGGGGCGGTGTTGACCGCTTTGGTGTATTGCAAGGTAAAGAAAATCAAACTTTGGGATTTGTTAGATTATTGTGTTCCGTATTTGGCGTTAGGACAATGTATCGGACGTTGGGGGAACTTTACCAATCGTGAGGCGTATGGTTTTGAAACCGATAGTTTTTTCCGGATGGAGTTATTACAAGGAAACGGGGAGTATCTTTCTGTGCATCCGACCTTTTTCTATGAGTCGGTGGGAATGTTACTGATCTTCTTGTTATTGTCTTTTTCCGGCAGAAAGTTTTCCGGTGAAAAAACGGCGATGTATTTCTTGTGTTATGGGATTTTAAGAGCGGTTGTAGAATGGTTTCGTGCAGATAGTCTTTTACTAAACGGATGGAAAGTTTCGATGGTGTTGTCGATTGTCTTAAGTGTTATTTCGCTTATTGTTTTAGTGAAGAATAGAAGAAAAAAAGAGCCGGCACAGTGATTATGCCGGTTCTTTTCTTACGCCTTGAATATGGAGAAAGCGGGCTCTTTGAAACCGATAAGTGGAAAGATTTCGCATATAAGCGTTGTCGTCATGGGCGGCGACGAAAATATTGAAACGATTCATTCCGACGACAAGCAGGGAGTGATAGTATTTTTCGGAATTTCCTAATTGGATGACGTCTCCGATTTCGAGTTGGCGTTCAGAAAGGACTTCTTCGGCGAAGGGTCCGACACCGGTGTTTGTGGTTAAAAAGTTATATAGGTATTCGACTCCGGTCCAAGAGGGGCTTCGATTGGTGGAATTGATATAATACCAACCAAAGGTTGGAGTATAGTTCATTACTTTTGCGCCGGCGTAAATACATTGGGAAATAAAACTGGTGCAGTCTCCGCCGATTTTATCGAAAGCGTAGTAGGCAGGATTTCGTGAAAATGCCCATCTTCTTGCGTAATTTTTGGCATCTTTTCTTTGATAAGGAATGAGAATCATAGAAAAACCTCCTTAGTGTAGAGTATGAGAAAATTTGGGAGAATGTTCTATGATATTATGTAGACAAAGTGCTGATTTTATGGTAAAATAATATCGGAATGTTCGTATTTCTAATCCCAAAACTATCATATGAGGAGGTCGTTTAACAATGAAACCCATTATTGATTTGCATCTGCACTTGGATGGCTCTTTGCCGCTTAATGCGGTAGATTTGTTGCTGTCTATCTATCCGGGGGCCGTACCGGAAGCCTTTAAGCCTTTGCTTGACCTTGGAGAGGAGGAGCGAAAGGCGCGCTTGATGCAGGAACTTCAGGCACCGGCGACTTGTAATAGTTTGCAGGAGTATCTGCAGCGATTTGATCTTCCGGTTTCTCTCCTGCAGACGCCGTTTGCAATGTCTCTTGCAGTGGGCAGTTTGTTGAATGAACTAAAGGAGGAGGGCGTCCGCTATGCGGAGATTCGCTTCGCTCCTCAGTTGCATTCGCCGGCATGGAGTGAGAAAGCTCGCTTGATGCGTGAACGTGAAATTATGGAGGCAATGCTTGAGACTGCCTCCAGAGTATCCGGTATCAAGGCGAACTTCATACTCTGCTGCATGAGGAATCTGCCGGATCGTCATAAGCTGGGATATGATCCCAATAGGAATACTCTGCGGTTGGCGGAGGAGTTTCTTGGGAGTGGCGTTGTGGCCGTCGATTTGGCAGGTGCGGAAGCACGTGATGCCACTTCGGAGTTCCGAAAGCTTTTCGAAATGGCGAAGGAGATGAAGCTTCCGTTTACGATTCATGCGGGAGAAGCGGGTTCTCGCGACTGGCGGATGGAAAGTCTTCGCAGTGCGATTGAGTTCGGCGCGAAGCGTATCGGACACGGCATTGCGTTGGAGCATTCGCCGGAGCTGAGGGCGATTTGTAAGGAACGGGGAATCGGAATTGAATGTTGTCCGGTTTCTAACCTGCAGACGAAGGGCGTCTGTGGCGGTATCAAGAATCATCCTTTGCCGATGTTCCTTGAGGAAGGCCTGCTGGTCAGCGTGAATACCGACAACCGTACGGTGAGCAATACGACTCTGCAGAAGGAGTTTGAGGTGCTTTCGGAAGTTGGTATCGGGGAAGCCGAGCAGAAGCAGCTGACGCTGAATGCAATCGAATCGTCGTTTGCAGATGATGCGACGAAGGAGTGGTTGAAGAAGATGTTGATTTAACAGGAAAAAAGGAGCTTTAAAAAAACACCTCGGAAAATTTTATTTTTCCGAGGTGTTTTTTTAAAGCTCCTTTTCTTTTAAATGCAGAATGATTTTATAAGATATGTGAATACTAATGTGGGGGTGATAGGAATGAAAAATAAAAATGAGAGATTAGCAAATTCACAAAATTCTTGTGAAAACAACAAAACAAAAGCAAATAGTAAGAATAAAATGAGTAATAATAAACAAAATACAAAACAGGAAAATTAGGTTACAGGTCAGCCTCAAATTTATAGAGAAGGCACAAATACTGTAGGGACACAATTCATTGTGTCCGTGGAATAGGTAGATGGTAGAATTAGGACACAATAAATTGTGTCCGTACAAATTGCATTCTGCCGATATTTTTCGAAGGATATATGAAGTGCCACCGGTTTTGGAGATTCAAGGAAAGGAAAAGCACGGAAAGAAGTAGTGGGAAATGTAATGAAGATGAAATTATTTCATTTTCATTACATTTTTCTTTTCCATATTGTGTGGATTGAAAAAATGCTTAAAATGGAATAGAATACTACTATGAAAGTGAGTTGCAGAGTATGAAACATATTTTGGGTTATATACGAAAAGCGGTTAATGATTTTGGAATGATTGAGGATGGAGATAAAATTGCGGTTGGACTTTCGGGGGGGAAGGATAGTATTTTGTTATTGCTTTCTTTGGCGAGGATGAGGACTTTTTATCCGAAGAAGTTTGAGTTGATTGCGATTACGTTGGATATGGGGCTTCAAGGGTTTGATACTTCTTATTTACAGCAGCTTTGTAAAGAGAACGATGTGGAGTATTTTGTGGAGAAGACGCATATTGCGGAGATTGTGTTTGATGTGAGACAGGAGAAGAATCCTTGTTCGTTGTGTGCGAATTTGCGTCGGGGGATTTTGTATGATACGGCGAAGAAATTAGGATGCAACAAGGTGGCGTTGGGACATCACGTGGATGATGTGATGGAGACGTTTTTGATGAGTTTGTTGTATGAGGGAAGGATACATACTTTTTTGCCGGTGACGTATTTGAGCCGAAAAGAGATTACGATGATTCGACCGATGGTGTATGTGCCGGAGAGTGAAATTCGGCATTTGATGAAGAAATATGAGTTGCAGACAGTGAAGACGAAGTGTCCGGCGGATGGAGAGACGAAGAGGCAGTATATGAAGGATTTGTTAAGGACGTTGGATAGAGAGAATTCCGGTGTGCGGGAGAGTTTGTTTGGGGCGATTTGCCGAAGTGAAGAGTGGAGAGGTTTATATAAGAAGCCTTAAAGGAGGTTTTACGAATGAAGAAATTTTTACTGAGTTTTGTGTTTACATATCTCATTTTGATAAATTGTGCGTTTGGGTATACGAAGATTTATGACATGACCTCGGAGAAGCAGCCGATTGCGTCGGGGACGACGTATCAGAATATAAAGCGGCTTACGACGGAAGGCTGGCTGAATATTAACATCTTGGAAGTGGATTTAGAGGACGAGTATACCGAGATGGATATGCTGATTCATCCGGAGGGCATTTATCAGTTGGCGACAGTGAAGGAGCATGCCGTAAATAACGGAGCGGTTGCGGCGATCAATTCGGATTTCTTTTCTTGGGTTTCGGGAAAGTCGAACGGTTCACCAATTGGTTTTGAGATGAAGGACGGAGAAATTGTTAGCAGTGCGTATTATAAAAATGCGGTGGAACATTCGATGTTGACCTTTTCTTTGGATGAAAACAACTTTCCGTTTTATAACTATATTAAGACGGAGGAGATAAAGTTAGTCAATGAGAATGGCGAAAGTATTGCGGTGGCGGATATTAACAAGGTGTCGAGCAATTACGAGAATCCGGTGGTTTTTAATGCTTACTGGAGTAAAACGTCTTTTGGAAATTCTGAGTTTTGGGATATGGTAGAGTTTGTGGTAGAGGACGGAAGATTGAAGGAAATTCGGGATTGTAGGGAAGGAGTAACGATTCCGAAAAACGGGTATGTGGTTTGTGCGCGAGGAGAAAAGGCATATCAGATTAAGTGCTTATTTAACGTTGGAGATAAAGTGGAATTGGTGGTAGAGAATAATATTGATATGTCGAAAATGAAGACGGCGATCTCCGGCGGAACGATGTTGGTGACGAACGGACAGACATTGGAGAATTCTTTTACGCATGACATTTCAGGCTATCATCCGAGAACGGCGGTTGGGACGAGTAAAGATAACAAGACGCTCTATATGGTGACGGTGGATGGTCGTGGATTCAGTAAGGGCGTGACGCAGACGGAGTTGGCTTATTTGATGGCGGAAATCGGCTGTTATCATGCGGTGAATTTAGACGGCGGCGGCTCGACGCAGATGGTGGGAAGACTTCCGGGGGATAGAGTTCTTTCGACGTTAAATGTACCGACGGAGAATCGTAAAGTGATTAATGCGTTGGGAATTTTATCGACGGCGCCGAAGTCGAGTTTGAGTCAGTTGAAACTTTCGGTGTCGGCGGAAAATGTGTTTGTAAATCATGAAGTTTCTTTATCGGTTAAGGGCTACGATAAATATGTGAATCCGATAGAGATTCCGATTGATAAGGTAAAATGGAAGGTTAGCGGTGTGAGCGGAAGCGTGGATAATAGTGGTGCCTTTTCCGCAAAAACATCGGGAATTGCGAAGATTACGGCGACTTACGCCGGGGTGAGTGAGAGTATTGAAGTTCGTGTGTTGGGGGACGTCGGAGAGTTAAAGACGAATCAGCGTGAAATTGTGTTGGCAAAAGGGCAGACGTTTGCATTACAAATTACGGCGAAGGATATAGAGGGATATACGGCGGAGTATAAGCCGAGCAATTTACGGTTTACTACTTCAAATTTGTATGTGACGGTTAGCGATGAAGGTGTCATTACGGCGAAGGAACATGGTTCTACTTTGATAACGATTTATGCAGGAGAGACGGCGAGAGCGTTTGTGAAGGTGACGGTTACCGGAGAGGTGGAGGAGCTGGTTTGCGACTTTGAGGAAAAGGAGTTTACCTTCCGTGGCTATCCGACCGATTCGGTAGATGGTGATGTGACATTATCTTCTACTTCTCATACCGGAAATAAGTCGGCGAAGCTGGATTATGATTTTACCGATACTTCTAAGACAAGAGGAGCTTATTTGGTGTTTGAAGAGCCGATTTTAATCGATAAAGACAGTACGAAAGTGACCTTTTGGGCATATTCTAAGAAAAAGCAGCCGAATATTATGCTAAAAGTTCAAGTGGAGGATGCGGAAGGAAAGGAACATTTGATTCAGGTGGCGGAATCGATTGATTCGACGAAATGGACGGAATATGAGATTCCGATTGCGAATCTTTCGTTGCCGACGAAATTACAACGAATTTATGTGGCAGAACTTGAGGGAAAGAAAGGGGTAGACAGCAGTATTTTTATTGATTCGCTGTATATTACGAAAAAGGCGGAAGCGGAGAGTGCGATTGTATTGCCGGAGAATACTCGTCCGATTGATTTGGCGCAGCGAGAGGCGGAAGTAAAAGAAGACAGTTTCCAATTTATTTTCTGCGGAGATGCGACTTCGGATGGAACGTTATACGATGAATTGAAAATTGCGGCTTTAAATAAGGCGGCGGAAAAAGTTCCTTTGACGATTTTGGGAAAAGGCGAATTGACTTTGGCACAAGATACCCTTACGATGAACGGAAAGTATGGGATTTATCAAGAAGGCGATTTGGCAATTATTAAGATTGCAAATAGCGGGTCCGGTATTTTGGCGACTTATCCGGAGGAATGGACTTGGCTGATTGGAAAGTTAGAGACGTTGACGGCGAAACATTTGCTGCTTTTGATGCCGGACACGATTGAGAATAGTTTTTCGGATAAACAGGAGAGATTACTGTTTGAAGAAGTGATTGCAAAATATGAAGAAAAGAACAATACCAAGGTGACCTTCCTTTCTTTTGAGGATCAATGCGGATTTTCTATGATTGATGGCAGAAAGAATATTTTTGCGGGAAATAAGAAGCAAAGTCATGTAAAGGCGAAAGTATTTTATGAGAAGTATGTGTTGTTTACATTGACGGATGGCGAGTTGACGTATGAATTTCTGCCGATGGGGATTTGAAAAATGGAAAGACTTGACAAATGCAGGAAGCCATGATATAGTAGATTTGTAAGGAAGGATAAATGTTTTAAGTAATCTATTCGAGAATTGCTGAATTTCGCGGATTCAGCAAATAAAAAACGGATGTTGTCGCATCCGTTTTTTATTACTGTAATTCTTTAACAGGCTTTTGAGGTAAGTAAAATAAAAAGAATTAAAGTCAGTAACAATGTTTTAAGTAAGGTATTCGTGGAACTCACCCCCGTTCGTTTAAGGATTTGTTCCATGGAACGGTAGTAGTATATCATAGAAATTTGTGAATTACAATATTTTCCATGTAAAAATCTGTATTTTTTAGCATGAATAAAATGTATGCATTTTGTTCATGCTAAAAATGGGTGAGAGTATGGAATTGAGATTGGGTTATGTGGGAAACAGTATGTTTGTGGAAAATTGTCCGGTGAATAAGACAGTTTCTGTAATGGCATTAAATAAGCTTCCGACGTATGAGAAGAAGATCCGGAAGTTGATTAAAGTGGCGAGGGAGAATCTGAATAATACGTTAAGGATTTTAGAGAGTAATAAATCGTTGGGTATCGAAGTGTACGGAATCAGTCCAAAGTTGTTTCCGTTACCGAATTATCCGGATTTGGAGTATTTTAATTATATCGAGGACTTGCAGCCGGAATTGGAGGCAGTGGGAAACTTTTTGAAGGAAAACCAAGTGAGGGCAAATATTCATTTGGAAAAAGGGTTTATTTTGGCGTCGCTTTCGGAAAAGGTGTATATGGATGCCGTAAAGGAATTAAAGTATCAGAATGCGGTTTTGGATTATATGGGACTGAATGAGACGTATAAGATTATTGTGAATATCGGGGGATTGTATTTTCATAGAAATGGTTCTTTTGAGCGGCTATATGAGATTATTGAGAAGTTAGATGAGAAGTTGAGAAGAAGGATTGTGATTGAAAATGAGGATAATTCGATTTCTACCGAGCGATTATTAAAGATGTGTAAGCAGTTTTCGATTCCGTTTTTTATGGATGCGAGTGAGAATGTGGATGAGACGACGTTGGAGAAAGCGTATGAAAGTTGGAAGAACAGCAATGTTCCGCCGTTATTGGGGTTTGCGAATGGTTTGAATCAGCTGAAGGAGCGGAAGATGGATGAGTTGTGGAATGCGTTAAATGCGTCGTTGGAGATGACGGGGGATTCGGATATTATATTAAAGTGAGAATGGAGAGCATGAATGCTGTCCGTACAGAAGGGATGAGGGAAAAGCGTTACTGGTCAGACTTAAAATTATAGAAATAGCATAAATAGTGTAGGGACAGCATTTATGCTGTCCACAGAAAATGCGGAATGCAGGACAGCATGAATGCTGTCCGTACAGAAGGGTAAAGGAAAAGCGGGCGATGTCGTGGAAAAAAATCGCTTGCTTTTTTTTTATTGATGTGGTATAATACCGAAGGAAAAAATTCACACATGGCTGTTATGTGCCGTTGGTGCTGAGTTCTAAATTTTTTCATGGGGCTTGGTTCGGTGCAGTTGATCGGCTATGGAGGGAAAACCTAAAGGAGGAAAAAGAAATGTCAGTTATTGCAATGAAGGCTTTACTTGAGGCCGGTGTACATTTTGGTCACCAAACAAGAAGATGGAATCCGAAGATGGCGGAATATATTTTTACCGCAAGAAACGGAATCTATATTATCGATTTACAAAAAACTTCTAAGAAGGTTGATGAAGCACATGCTTTCATTAAATCGGTTGTAGAAGAAGGAAAGTCTATTCTTTTCGTAGGAACAAAGAAACAAGCACAAGATGCGATTAAAGAAGAAGCAGAAAGATGCGGAATGTACTATGTTAACCAAAGATGGTTGGGTGGTATGTTGACAAACTTTAAGACCATCAGAAAGAGAATCGAAAGATTGAAAGAATTAGAAAAAATGGCTACCGATGGTACTTTTGATGTACTTCCTAAGAAAGAAGTTATTCAATTAAAGGGTGAAATGGAAAAATTAGAGAAGAACCTTGGCGGTATTAAAGAAATGAAGAAATTACCGGGTGCTTTATTTATCGTAGATCCTAAGAAAGAGCACATTGCCGTTTTGGAAGCAAGAAGATTGAATATTCCGGTTGTTGGTATTGTTGATACAAACTGCGATCCGGATGATACAGACTATGTAATTCCTGCTAACGATGATGCTATTCGTGCGGTTAAATTAATCGCCGGTGCAATGGCAGACGGAATCATTGAAGTAAATCAGGGTGAAATGAATGAAACAGCAGCTCCTGTTGCTGAGGAAGAAGTTTCTGTACAAGAATAATTAAAAAGAGAAGGAGTGACTTGTATGATTACTGCTGCAATGGTAAAAGAGTTAAGAGAAATCACAAGTGCCGGAATGTTGGATTGCCAAAAGGCATTAAAAGAGACAAACGGCGATATGGATAAAGCAATTGAATTTTTGAGAGAAAAAGGATTGGCAACGGCTGCGAAAAAGGCCGGCAGAATTGCTTCGGAAGGTATCGTAAAAGCATATTTATCCGATGATAAGTCTGTTGGTGTTTTGTTGGAAGTAAATTCCGAGACCGACTTCGTTGCTAAGAATGATGAATTCCAAAAATTCGTTGGCGATGTAGCGAAAGTAGTTGCTGAAAAGAATCCTGCTGACGTAGATGCTTTAAAGGCGATGAGTCTTGGAAGCGAAACCGTTGGAGATGCTTTGACAGCGTTAATTGCTAAGATTGGTGAAAATATGAATATCAGACGTTTTGCTCGTTTAACGGGTAATGTTTGTTCTTATACACACGGCGAAGGCAGAATCGGTGTATTGGTGCAAGCAAACAATTCTTTGGCAGATTCGAATGCTTATGAAGCTGCAAGAGATGTTGCTATGCAAATTGCTGCAATCAATCCTCTTTACTTATCGAAGGAAAGTGTTCCTACAGCAGATGTGGAACATGAAAAGTCGATTATCGTGGCACAGATTAAAGAAGATCCTAAAAATGCCAATAAACCGGAACAAATTATTGAAAAAATGGTTGACGGAAAAATCAATAAATTCTATGAAACAAATTGCTTGTTACAACAAGAGTTTGTAAAGGATAACGATTTGAAAGTTGAAAAATATTTGGCTTCTAAGGGTGTTACATTAAATAATTTCGTTCGTTTCGAAAAGGGCGAAGGTCTTCAGAAAAAAGAAGAAAACTTTGCAGAAGAAGTTATGAAGCAAATTAAGTAAGAATAGAAAGCGGGAAATCCGAAAATGGGTTTCCGCTTTTTTTTACGTGTATTCTTGTTATCTTTTGAAATGTTATATAAAATGAGGATAGAAGAATTTGGCTAAGGAGCGGATGCTATGAAGAAGATTGATTATGAGGATTGTTTAGTGAATTTATCGTCATCGATTTTGAAAGAAATGGGGATAACTCCGATTCATTCTACTTTAAAAGATGTGGATGAGGTTTTAGCGAAACGGGATTGGAAAAATATTGTTGTGATGTTGTATGATGGGTTGGGAAGCAGTATTTTGGAGAAGCATTTGCCGGCGGATTCTTTTTTACGTCGGGGGAAGCGTCGAGATTTTTCTTCTGTGTTTCCGGCGACAACGGTAGCGGCGACAACGAGCTTTCTGAGCGGATTGGAGCCTTGTGAGCATTGCTGGCTTGGTTGGGAGATGTATTTGAAGGAAAACGATGAGATTGTTACGTTATTTTTGAATACTTTAAAGGATTCGGAGCTTCCTGCTTCGAAAAAGACGAGAGAGTATACGGATATGAATTATAAGAGTATTGTGGAGAGAATTAATGAGGAGACGGAGAATTCGGCGTATTTTGCTTGGCCGTTTGATGCGGAGCATCCTTGCCCTACGTTAAAGGAAGTGCATCAGAGAGTGGAAAAACTTTGTGCACAGGAGGGAAAGAAGTTTATTTATGCTTATTGTGAAAATCCGGATAAAATTATGCACGAGACGGGAATTGACAGTAAGGAATCGAAAGCGGTAATTGAGGAGATTAATCGGGAAACGGAGAATTTGTGCGAAAAATTATCGGATACGCTTGTGATTATAGTGGCGGACCATGGACATGTGGAAAATCGCTTTTTGACGTTGACGGATTATCCGGAGATTTATTCGATGTTGAAAAGGATGATTTCGATTGAGTTACGGGCGTTTGCAATATATTTAAGAGAGGACGTGGAGAAAGAGGCTTTTGAAAAAAAGTTTCGTGAAGTCTTGGGGGAGAAATTTGATCTTTTTACGAAAGAGGAAGTGCAAAAGGGAAGATTTTTTGGGAACGGAGTATCGTCAGACAGGTTTGAAAGCTGTATCGGAGATTATTTGGCAGTTTCAAAAAGCGATTTTTGTATGAGGGATAATGAGAAGGGACCGTTATTTCGCTCAATTCATGGCGGTTGGGCGGAGGAGGAAGTGAAGATTCCGCTAATTGTAATAGAAAAAAGGAATTGACAAACGGTGGCTTTGATGATAGGATAATGAAAGTCGCACAGAATTAAGTAAACCGCTGATTTTTTTCGGCGGTGGGACAGTCGGAGAATTCCGATGATAGGAA
This sequence comes from Clostridia bacterium, assembly GCA_017934955.1. Taxonomy (GTDB): domain Bacteria; phylum Bacillota; class Clostridia; order TANB77; family RGIG9151; genus RGIG9151. The sequence goes on along the minus strand of JAGBIO010000015.1, from coordinate 12,544 downwards.
ATGGAGGACGGAAAATGAAAAGGATTGTGCTGAAGCGAATTGTTCAGATTGATGCGGAGTTCGTGAAGCGGTATGGAGATGATCCTAATGTGCTTTCGGTTTTCGTGGTTGGGTCGATGGCGGATAGAAGAAATTATAAGGCGCGTCAGAACAACGACTATGATATTCGGATTGTGGTGAAGGAAGTGACTCCTGCGCTTTTGGATGACTTTGAGGAAATGTTGCGGGCAACTTGTAAGCGGCTTTCGGATAGCAAGATTTGCGTTGGGTACAGTACGTTGGTTGCGCCGGCGAATCATTGTTTGAGTGAGGATAAATGCAATATCTTGATTCACGCGTTGATTCATGCGGAGAGCGATTTGCGCGGCTTCCTGCCTGTGACGCATCAGTATACCTATGGAAAGTTGTACCGAATCGTGTCGGGTGAGGACTGTTTGGCGCAGTTTAAGGACGTTCGCTATACTTTGGAGGAGTTGCGGACCTGCCATGAGGGTTTGCTGTACTGTATTGATATGTTGGAGAAGAAGGAATATCGGTATTTGTGCTGGGAGAAAAACGGTGAAACGTGTGATTTTGTTTATCATGCGGATCCGCTTCCGAAAGACGTGGAGAACGAAAGCTGTTTCTATTCGGTGAATAAGTTCCTTTGGAATTTGTATAATTATTGCCGATTTAGCGGTTATACCGTTCCTGAGGAGAGATATGCGTTCGCAAAAAAGTTCTTGGGAAATGCTGACGCATTTACTGTGTTTTTCCTGCGCTACTTGGTGGCGAAGGATGATTTCGCGGTGGAAGCGTTGACGGATGATGTCATCAAGGAAACGCTGAATGTGTTGTATGTTTTCAGGGAAAGAATTGAAGAGACGGAAAAGATTTTCGGTAAGTAAGGTGTGAAGCCGGCGTGAATAACGCCGGCTTTTTGCGGTCTATAGACAATTGATGCAATAAACTGTGTTCGTACAAACCACATTTTGACAATATTTTTCGAAAGATACAAGGTTATGTCTGACGTAACGTATGTTGGTTACAGGTCAGACTCAAATTGTTACAAATATATCGGGACGTCGAGGACGCCGTCACCTACAATGACGGCACAATCATCGTAGGGACAGCATTCATGCTGTCCTGCTTTCTGCCTTTCCTGTGGACAGCATAAATGCTGTCCCTACAATAGATTGTGTCATTTTTATAAATTTAAGTCTGACGTAACGTATGTTGTGTAAAAAATTTTGAATTGATTGACCGTAAGAGACTGCTTATGATAGAATGTTTTCAAAGAATTGTTCAGAAAGAGATGATTTTGATGAGTGAAAAATATATTTTAATGAATCAAAATAAAGAAGTATTAAAATTTGAATTTGATAAAGAATTAAATGTTATCATAAGTATTGATGAGGTTTATGATATAAATTTTGCACCACTTACTATAAAAAATATATCAGATGAAAAAAGAGGCTCGACTTTAAATACGTGGTTTAATGATAGAGGTATTCCTTTGTATCGTGATAATGCTAAAGATATTATTGATATTTTTGGAATAGATAGTGTAAAACAACTAATTAATAGAAATTATGCATTATCTGTGTCGGATCAATATTGGTTTAAGCCGGAAGGATCGGATATAGAATGGAAAAATATAAATTATTTTGAAAAAAATTATGATAGTTTTACTTTTGCAGAAGGAACTTATGGAAGTGGTGCCGGAAAAGTATTAGGACAAAATAGTGTGCGTAATTCGGACAAGACTCCTAATAATACTTCGGGTGGTCAATTAAAGAAAGTATGGATAAAAAAAGATGGCGAAAATTATTTGTATAAGGGTTCCGGGACTATACATAATTTTGAGCCGATTAATGAAGTATTAGCGAGTAAAATATGTGAAATACTTGAAGTTCCGTTCGTGAGGTACTTGTTAGATGTAATACATACCAAAAGACAAGATTCTGTGGTAAGCATTTGTAAGTGTGCTATAAATAAAGATGAAGAAATTATACCGGCATATTCAGTATTAACGGAAAGGGCTAATGAAGTTACAAAAACCATAAATGATTATTATTTGTATTTAGAAATATTAGAAGAAAAAAATGTTCCTAATGCAAAAGAATATTTACAAAAGATGCTTATGCTTGATTATATTCTATTGAATGAAGACAGACATTTAGCTAATTTTGGAGTTATAAGAAATGTAAAAACTTTAAATTGGGATAGAATATGTCCGATTTTTGATACAGGAAGATGTATGAATACAAACGTTACTAAAGCTTATTGGAATTTTAATGAAGGTGAGGTAAAATGTTTCACAAATGAACTTATTTCAAGTTTTGAGCTTGAAAAAATATTTGATATTAATATAGACAAAGAAAAAATAGAAAGATTAAAAAGTTTAGACAAGGCATATGGAAAGATGTTGAAAGATTATCAGGAATATACCAAGTTGACTGATGATGAAGTAGAAATGATAGTAGCCGGGTATAGAAAAAGAATAGAATGTTTTGAAAAAATTCAAAAAGTATAAAAGAAAAGGGTGGTTTTGCAGGGAATATAGGGTAAGTACTTAAGTTAGGCGATTCACACTTGTTGTCTTGTAATCATAATATGTAGAGAAAAGTCATTATTTGGGGGTTAAAGAATGAGTACATATTGGATTAATGGCGGCAAATGTCTTCGAGGCGAAGTTGAGATACAGGGTTCGAAAAATGCTTCTTTACCGATTTTGGCGGGGAGTATTTTGTCGGGGAAAAAGTCTGTGATTGAAAATTGTCCGATTATTCGGGACACGATTGTGATGAAGGATTTGCTGGAAGAATTGGGATGTAAGGTGGCGATTGAGGAAAATTGTTTTACGATTGATTCATCGCAGTGTGATAAGGAGGAAATCCCTTCGGAGTTAATGAAAGAGATGCGTTCGTCGATTATTTTGATGGGAGCGTTATTGGCAAGGCATAAAAGGCTTGTTTTGACTTACCCGGGAGGTTGCGAAATCGGGGCAAGACCGATTGATTTGCATTTGAACGGTCTTCGAAAATTAGGGGCGGAGATTACGGAGAGTCATGGCTTTATTGTGTGTCGTACCGATCGTTTAACAGGGTGTGAGATTGATTTGGACTTTCCGAGTGTGGGTGCGACGGAAAATATTATGTTGGCGGCGGTATTGGCGGAAGGACGTACGATTATTCGGAATGCGGCGAGAGAGCCAGAGATTGTGGAGTTACAGAATTATTTGAATTCCATGGGGGCTAAAATTAGCGGGGCGTCGAGCAATTTGATTAAAATTGACGGTGTGGAGCATTTGCAGGAAACAAAGTATCGCGTGCATGGAGACCGAATTGTGGCGGGGACGTATTTATGTGCGGCGGCGATTACCGGTGGCGAGATTACGATAAAGGGGGTTATTCCGGAATATATTCGTTCTACGTTGCATAAATTACAGGAAATGAATTGTGTAGTGAAAGTGATTGGCGAAGATTCGGTTTATTTAAAAGCACCGCAGCGATTGCGGGCGGTAAATACCATTAAAACGATGCCTTTTCCGGGTTTTCCTACCGATATGCAGTCGCAGATCGTGGCGGCGTTGTCGGTGGCGGATGGTACTTCGATTGTGATTGAAAATATTTTTGAAAATCGATATAAATATATTTCGGAATTGACAAAAATGGGTGCGAAAATTACAATAGAAGGGAAGACTGCAATTGTAAAGGGTACGAAGAAATTGTTGGGGGCTACGGTAGAAGCGAAGGATTTGCGCGGCGGTGCTGCCTTGGTACTTGCAGGCTTGGTTGCGGAAGGATATACGACAGTAGAGGGCGTGACGTATATTGAGCGTGGCTATGAGAATTTTGTTGAGAATTTGAGAAACCTTGGAGCGTCCATTGAAATACGAGATGAGAGGTTATGATTGCGAAATATTGCACAATTGTGTCTCTAAGGAGAGAATCTGTATGGATTAAAGGAGTGAATTACAAAAGATGAGTAAAATAGTAAATATTTCTAAGGCTAAGAAGGGAAATAAGGCGGAAAGTTTCTTTCTTGGCTTTATTTTTATTGTTGCTGTGCTTTGTTTTTTGTTATTGTCTCCGATTTTTCAAATAAAGAAAATTCAGGTGGAAGGAGTTTTGCGGTTATCCGCGAATTCTATAATAGACTATTCTAATTTGCATTATGGGGAAAATATCTTTCGGATTAATAAAAAAGAAATTGCGGAAAATATTAAGAAGGTTGCTTACATAGATGAAGTGAAGATTAGGCGGGAATGGCCAAACGGTATTGTGATTCATGTGAAGGAAAGCAATCCGGTTGCGGAAGTGGAGTTTTACGGTTCGAAATTAATGATTGATGAGAAGGCGAAACTTTTGGAAGTGGTGACGGATGATATTCCTACGAATTTTCCGCAATTGCTGGGAATTACGTTAAATGAGATTGTTTTGGGTGAAAAAATTCATGCAAATGAAGAAGAAAAATTGGAAGATTTTTTAGAAGTGTTGAAAAGTGCAGAGGAAAATGGTATTTTAAAAAATGTTACCAAGATTGTAGAGAATAATGGAATTTTATTGTATTTGGATGAAGGGGATATTGTTAATTTAGGGGATGTGGAAAATTTGCCGTATAAAATGTTGCTGCTTAAGGAAATTGCGGCGAAGGAGGAGACAGCTTCCTATATTGATTTGCATGATTTGGAGAGAAAGATTATAAAGCCGGTGTGGGGATTGTTTGACAATTCTGCGGCGGGAGGTGGTACGAATGAAGAATAAAGAATTTGTTATTACTATTACGATAGTATGTTTTATTTTGGGATTGATGTTAACGATGCAATTAAAGACGGTGAAAGTCAATTCCGATGCGACGAATGCAAAGAGAGTTTCGGATGTGCAGGCGCAGTATGCGGAGTTAAAGAAGAATTACGATGCGAAGGTAGCGGAGTTGGAAGAGAAAGATAAGGTTTTGGAAGAATACCGAAATGTAGAGTCGGAAGAAGAGACTGTGGAGTTGCTGAAAAAAGAACTTTCTAAGGCGTTGCAGGATGCGGGGCTTACCAATGTTCGGGGCGCAGGGCTTACCGTTGTGTTAGAGGACAGCAAAGCGGATTTCGGCAGCGGAATTGATCCAAACAATTATTTGGTGCATGATGAAGATATTTTGAAAGTTGTGAATGAATTAAAAAGTGCGGGTGCTGAGGCGATTGCGGTAAATGACCAGAGAATTATCAGTACTTCTGAGATTCGTTGTGCCGGTACGACGATTTTTGTTAACGGGGAGAGAATCGGCGCGCCGTTTACGATTAAAGCAATCGGAGATCCGGCTCTTTTAGAGAGTGCAATGACGATGAGAGGCGGACACGTTGATATTATTAAGGAATGGGGACTCGGAATTACCATTACAAAGGAAAGCGATATTTTTATTCCGAAATATAATAAAACGATAACGGGGAAATATATCACAACGGTTACGGAGGATTCGACGACGGATGCGGATAGTAAGACGACTACCGGAGTTTAAGAAGAGAAGGAGATAAGATTATGTTTATTCCTGTAATTGGATTGGTCGCCGGCGTAATCTTGGCGCTATATATGCCGGCAATTGATTTTACATATTCGAAATATTTGGCAATTGCGGTTTTGGCTTGTTTGGATTCTGTTTTTGGCGGAATTGCGGCGCTTATGGAGAAACGGTTTGACATTCATATTTTTGTAAGCGGTTTTTTTGGAAATGCGCTTCTTGCCGTGGGTTTAACGTTTTTAGGAGAAAAATTAGGCGTGGATTTATATTTGGCGGCAGTGTTTGTGTTTGGTAATCGGATGTTTTTAAATTTTGCAATAATTCGTCGTTACCTATTGAATAAATTTGAAAAACAAGATAATATATAGTATGTTAGCACGAAAGAAAAAATGGTTAACAGAGGAAGTGATTCCTTTTGTGATAAGCCTCTTGGATCCAATCAGTAATCGGAGAACGGGGTGTTTTGGTTGTACAATGATATAATAGTAGGAGTAGATATAGGAACAACAAAAGTCAGTACCGTAATAGCGAAGGCAAACAGACAAAGTCAGATGGAAGTAATCGGATATGGAATATCGGAGTGCAGCGGAATTAAAAAGGGGCTGATTGTGGATATTGAGGCAGTTGCGAAGGCTGTTAGAAATTCGATTTCTACGGCGGAGCGGACTGCGAATTGCCGGGTAAATGCGGTTCATTTGGCATTGTCCGGAATGCATATGCTGATGGTGCCGTCGCGAGGACAGATTAACTTTGAAGGAAATATGAAGGAAATTACGCCGGAAGATGTGAGTCGTGTTTTAAAGGATGCAAAGAGTTTTGATATTCCTTATGATCGACAGGTAGTGGATGTTATACCGAATCAGTACATTATTGACGGATATGATGAAATTGTGGATCCGACCGGTATGATGGGAGCTGTCGTGGAAGTAGATGCTGACGTAGTTTTGGGGAGTTCCATTGCGACGCAAAGTTTGTTAAAAAGCGTGGAAAAAGCCGGTTATCAGGTTGCCGGGATTGTGGTGGAAGCGTTGGCGACGAGTGAAGTGATTTTATCGGAGGAAGAGAAAGAATTGGGTGTGTTACAGGTGGATATCGGTGGAGGAAAGACGGATTATTCTTTCTTCAAAGGTGGACGACTTGTGCATTACGGCTCGATTCCGATTGGCGGAGAACATATTACAAATGATATTGTGATTGGTTTAAAAATAGCGTATAATGAAGCGGATCGTTTAAAAAAACAGTTTCCTTTGTCACAAAAATCCTTGATAAATAACGATCAAAGTATTACAATATATTCGATTGGTGAAAATAAGCAAAAGATTATTAAGATTTCTGATGTAATTGAATTGATAGAAGATCGAGTGTCGGAAATATTTAAAATACTGGATAATCGCTTAACAGAGTCCGGAATCAAAGAACAGATTGAAGCGGGAGTTGTGTTGGTTGGAGAAGGTGTGTATTACATCGCCGGCTCTGAGAATGTGGCAGAAAGATTTTTACAGATTCCGACAAGATTTGTCAGTCCGAAACTTCCGGCGAATTTGAAATTAAGTTATATCACATCTCTCGGAATTGTGAAGTATGTTGCGGGAATGAGTTTAGGGGAGAGAGATGTTGAGATATTAAATCATGAGAAAGTGAACGAAGAAGTTACCGAGCATTCGGAAGTAGGGCTTTTGAATAAGTTCATTAATTTTTGGAAAAAGTGAAAGAGGAGGAATTTGTGTGTTGGATTTTGATGTTGAAATGGAACAATTCGCCCAAATAAAGGTTGTTGGTGTTGGCGGCGGCGGAAATAACGCTATCAACAGAATGATCGAGGGTGGATTAAAGGGAGTTGAATTCTTAGCTGTAAACACAGATAAACAAGCTCTATTTTTATCGAAAGCAAATACGAAAATTCAAATTGGAGACAAGTTGACTCGTGGTCTTGGTGCGGGTTCGGATCCGGAAATCGGACAAAAGGCTGCGGAGGAAAATCGTGATGAAATTGCGCAAGCATTAAAGGGCGCAGATATGGTATTCGTTACTGCCGGAATGGGTGGCGGTACCGGTACCGGTGCGGCTCCGGTTGTTGCATCTGTTGCGAAAGAATTGGGAGTGTTAACCGTTGGCGTTGTGACAAAACCGTTTACTTTTGAAGGTCGCAAGAGAATGACGCAGGCGGAAAAAGGAATTCAGCAATTAAAAGAAAATGTAGATACTTTGGTGATTATTCCAAATGATCGTTTATTACAGGTAATTCAAAAGAATACATCTATGGTAGAAGCGTTTAAGATGGCGGACGATATCTTACGTCAAGGTGTAAAGGGTATTTCGGATTTAATCGCGGTACCGGGCCTTGTAAACTTGGACTTTGCCGATGTTAAGACAATTATGTTGAATACCGGTATTGCACACATGGGTATCGGACATGCTTCCGGCGAAAACAGAGCGGAAGAAGCTGCGAAACAAGCAATTCACAGCCCGTTGTTGGAAACTTCTATTGAAGGTGCAAGAGGCGTGTTGTTAAATATTACCGGTGGTGCGGATTTAGGGTTGTTGGAAGTAAATGCGGCAGCAGAATTGGTTCAAAAATCTGCGGATCCGGAAGCGAATATTATTTTCGGTGCCGTAATTGATGAAAACTTGAATGATGAATTGATGATTACCGTTATTGCGACGGGGTTTGACAGAGGTTTGGGATCTATTAACATTCCGACCGCAAAGAAACCGGAATTTTCTTCTTTCTTTGGAAGCAAACCGGCCAATAATACAATGTCGTCGTTGAATAATACCACTTCAACGACTTCGACAGCATCAACATCGACTTCTAATCCGGTTCAAAAGCCGATTACGAATCCGATGGCAGATATGGACAGCGAAATTGATATTCCGCCGTTCTTGAGAAGAAATAAGAAACAATAAGAGAATGATACAGGGAAGCAGAGATGTTTTCCTGTTTTTTGATTTTAGGCGGGGACGTTTCCATTTTGGAAAAAGTTCTTCTTTTTTGTAGGAATAGCGTTAACAGTCGAAACTTCCCATTTACTACGTTCTTGGAGTTTCTTTATATGGATGTACAAGCCGTTCGTTGCACTCAAGGTCTGTCCACGATATTGCAAAGTCATAAAAATAACATCAAATACATATTGAAAAGTTTACGTTTATACGGTATAATTATATTGAAAAGTTTGAAATGGAGGTGTGAATCATGCTTTACCGAAAAATTGAAAGCTTGATTGAAGAGCATTTGAATTCTGATTCGAAGAAGATTCTTTTGATTGATGGAGCGAGACAGGTTGGAAAGACCTATATTATTCGATATGTGGGAAAAAAGTTATTTGAAAATTTTATAGAAGTCAATATGGTTGAAGATTTCTTGGGGGAACGGCTGTTTGCGAAGGTAAAAACGGTAGAGGATTTTTATCTTCAGCTTAGTATGCTTGCCGGAAATAAGATGAAACAGAAGAAAAATACATTGATTTTCATTGATGAAATTCAAGCATATCCTCATTTATTGACGTTGTTAAAATTTTTGGCACAGGATGGAAAATTTACATTTATCGCTAGTGGTTCGCTTCTCGGGGTAACGCTTTCGCAGACGACCTCTATTCCGATGGGAAGTATTCGTAAGGTGCGGATGTTTCCACTTGATTTTGAAGAATTTCTATATGCAAATGGCATGAATGAATTTACCATTTCTTCATTAAAAAAGAAGTTTGAAAGTCTTGAATCACTTGATGAATCAATGCATGCCAAGTTGATGGATTTATTTCGAAAGTATCTTCTTGTTGGAGGGTTACCGGATGCGGTAAATGCTTATTTATCTTCTAAAAATATTCAATTGGTCAGAGAAATTCAAAGTGAGATTCATGATTATTATGCGACGGATGCTTCAAAGTATGATGAAGAGCGAAAACTTAAAATTAGACGAATTTATGATTTGATCCCTTCTAATCTTGAAAACAAGAAAAAACGCGTAATTGCACAGAATATTGAAAATAAAAAGGGAAAAACTTTTTCAGATTATCAAGATGAATTTGAGTATCTTATCAGTGCCGGAATTGCGTTAAATGTTCAGGCAATTTCCAATCCTGTTTTTCCGTTGATTGAATCCAGTGGTAAGAATTTACTGAAACTTTATTTAAATGATGTGGGAATTCTTACAGGAATTTTATATGGAAACAATATTCGTGCAATTTTAGATGATGTAAAGAGTGTAAATCTTGGTTCGGTATATGAAAGCGTAGTCGCAAACGAGTTGATTGCACATGGGTATAAACTTTTTTACTATGATAATCGAAGCCGTGGAGAGGTAGATTATTTAATAGACGATTATAATAGTCTGTCCGTTGTTCCTATTGAGGTGAAGTCCGGTAAGGATTATACCGTTCATAGTGCTCTTAATACCTTTGTGAAAAACGAAGATTATCGCATTCAAAAAGCTTATGTGATGTCCAATGAAAGAGAAATTAGCCAAAAAGGAAAGATTATCTATCTCCCGATTTATTTCGTTATGTTTTTTCAGAATTCGGTAAAAGATGCGGAGGCTTGTAGGATTGAATAACAAATGAGCCAACTTATTTTGTTGGCTCGGAACCGTTTAGATGTGATTTTAATTTTTTTATTACAATTCGGACTATATCTTTGTGCCATTATTTTAGAAAATATAAAAAGGATAGTTTGAACGGTAACTATTCGATTCATTTCTTTTGTATGAAATTGTGTATCTTGCAGAAAAATATGTTAGAATAAATCTGAGAGTCTAATGAGGAGGGATTTTTATGAAGTTTGTGTTGAATGAGACGTCGTATTTTGGTGCGGGTGCGAGAGAGAATTTGGTGAGTGAGATTAAGAACAGAGGGTTTGAGAAGGTTCTTTTGGTGAGTGATAAAGCTTTAGTGGAGGCCGGGGTGACGGCAAAGGTAGAGACGACATTGAAGGCGTCGGGAATTGCGTATTCGTTGTTTGATGAGATTAAGCCGAATCCGACGATTCAGAATGTAACGGATGGGGTTGCGGCTTGTAAGGCGTCGAGTGCGGATGTGATTGTGGCTGTTGGCGGCGGTTCGAGTATCGATACGGCGAAGGGGATTTCGATTGTGATGGCGAATCCGGAGCGCTCGGATGTGCGTTCGTTAAATGGGTTATCGAATACGGAGCATCGCGGATTGCCGTTGATTGCGTTGCCGACGACGGCAGGAACGGCGGCGGAAGTGACGATTAATTATGTGATTACCGATGAGGAGCGTCAAGTGAAGATGGTTTGTGTGGATCCGAACAGTATTCCGATTTTGGCGATTGTGGATTCGGAGTTGATGGAGTCGATGCCGAAGAGTTTGGCGGCGGCGACCGGTATGGATGCGTTGACGCATGCGGTGGAAGGGTATATTACGTTAGGGCATAATGAGATGTCGGATATGTTTCATATGAAGGCGATTCAGATGATTTTTGAGAATCTGCCGGCGGCGGTGAATAAGGATAAAGCGGCGATTGAGAAAATGGGATTGGCGCAGTATATCGCCGGGATGGGCTTTTCGAATGTGGGACTTGGTATTGTTCATTCGATGGCGCATCAGTTGGGAGCTGTGTATGATACGCCGCATGGCATTGCGAATGCGTTGTTGTTACCGGTTGTGATGGAGTATAACGGGGAAGTTTGTTATGAGCGTTTTAGAGAGATTTTAACCGGCTTGGGGTATGATGTAGCGAATGACAGTAAGGAAGAGGTTATTCGGAAGTTTGTGGAGAAGATTAAGGCGTTATCTCAGTCGGTTGGTATTACGATGACAATTTCGGATTACGGTGTGAAGGAAGAGGATTTAGAGATGTTAGCGGATAAGGCGATGGAGGATCCTTGTAAGCCGGGAAATCCGCGGGAAGTGACGAAGGAAGATTTTATTGCTTTATATAGAAAGGCGATGTAGAGTGGACAGCATGAATGCTGTCCGTACAGAAAATGAGAGTTGTTGTAGGGACAGCATTTATGCTGTCCTTTTGTTTTAAATTATGGTATGATAATTGTTAGAAACGGAGTGAGACTGATGAAAATTATGGTGATATCGGATATTCATGGCGTGATTGAGTATTTGAAAGAGGCGATAGAGTGTTATCGGTTTGAAAAGGCGGACAAGTTAGTGATTTTGGGGGATTTTTTGTCGTATTACGGGACTTCGGAGGATCAGGAAGTTTGTGATTTGCTTAATTCGATGGCATCGGAGATTGTGGCGGTGGAGGGAAATTGTGACCGTGGCGGAGATGAGTTTTTTTCTTTTGAACTTCCGGTGTTGAATCGGCTTTATGTGAATGGTGTAATTGTGACGATGTCGCATGGGCATTTGTATAATGCGATGAATTTGCCGAGTAATTGCGGGCCGGTGTTTTTACAGGGACATACGCATGTTCCGTTGTTAGAGAAGAGGAGAGATACGATTGTGGCGAATCCGGGTTCGATTTCGAGACCGCGTGGCGTAGATTTGCGTTGCTATTTGTTGTTGGATGAGGAGAATAAAATTTGGTTAAAGACTTTGAATGGAAAGATTGTGAAGTCGCTAAAGATTGATGAATGACAGCTACTGATTTGTAGTTGTTTTTTGAAAATTTAAACGATAGGTAAAAAAATATACTTATTTTATTGCTTATAAAGTAGAAGTAAGAGAGGTATAGCATTTAGAAGATGGGCGACAAATATTTTAAAAGAGTATATGGTAAAAGGCTATGCTGTTAATCAAAGAAGATTAGAGTATTTAGAAAAAACAATTAAGTTAATTGATATTGCGAATCGGATGGATGAACGCTTAGAAAATAGCGATGCAAAAGAAATATTAAAAGTGATTGGCGAATATTCCAAAGCGTTAAATTTATTGGACGATTATGATCATAAAACGGTAAAGAAAGTAAAAGGAAATTGTGATGCGAGAAAAATTGAGGTTACAGGTCAGACTCAAATTTATAGAGAAGGCACAATCATTGTAGGGACAGCATTCATGCTGTCCACAGAAAAGGCAGAAAGCAGGACAGCATAAATGCTGTCCGTACAAGGCTTTAACGAAAATAATAAGCTGTTAAG
>JAGBIO010000014.1 GCA_017934955.1 Clostridia bacterium | reverse complement strand
TTTTTTTCATCTTTTTTCCTCCCTACAAATTCGAATTTTTAAACAAAAAGAAGTAGTCTAAAGCCTTCTATGACTTTAAACTACTTCCATCATTTATTATTCTTTTTTCTTTATTATTTCTGCTTAGTTGTGTACCCCCCCCCATTTACAATTTCTACCATTGCTATCTGCATCAAATTCTGTAAACGGTTCATCCGAGTCCACTCCTTTCGCAAAAAAACTTTACGTATGAGATTATCGTCAAAAAACATCTTCCACTTTAGTCTTTTTTAACGTAATTGTAGGTTTTCTGTGGACAGCATGAATGCTGTCCCTACAGTGTTTGTACATATTTGTAGAAAGATGTAATCTAATTTGTACGGACAGCATTTATGCTGTCCTATTTCTATATTGTCTGTCTTTTCTGTGAACACCATAGCAGGCAAAACTTTCCATTCACTTCGTTCACGGTGTTACGTCCGCGAATCGTGTCCCTACCGGGTTTGTGCCTTCTATATAAATTTGTATCTGACCTAATTGTAATTATGAGTTATAAATCGGCAATCTGCTCTATCGCATATAGTGGCAAATTAACAAGCCGTTCTTCTTTTTTGAAATCTGCCATCGAAGTGCGAACAGATACCTTCGGTGTGAATTTTTCCTGATAGGTTTTAAGACTTTTCGCTCGGAGGTTTACTTCTGCCTTAACTTCTACGGGAATGATTTGTTCGCCGGTATCAACAATAAAGTCAATCTCACAAGAACCTCTGTCGTTGGTGTAATAGTAAACGCCTAAATCTTCGACGGTTTTAAGTTGCTGGCATACATACTGTTCTGTAAGAGCACCCTTGAACTCAACAAAAAGGTCGTTCCCATCAAGCAAGGTGCGCTGGCGGAGTCCTGCCATACAACCAAGCACTCCCACATCAACAACAAATAGCTTAAAGGCTTTCAAATCTTCATATGCTTTTAAGGGTATGCCGGCAGCATTTACACGGCTGATCTTATGAACAAGTCCGCAATCGGAAAGCCACATAATGGCGGTTTCATAATCCTTTGCACGTGCACCTTCCTTGACAAGACCGTAAACAAACTTCTTGTTTTCTTTTGCAAGCTGAGAGGGGATGCTGTTCCACAGCATACGAATTTTCGGAACAATTTCGTTTGGTGCATGTTTTGAAAAATCCTGCTCATAAGCAGCAAGTATTCTCTTTTGTATATCACGAACCTCATTGAAATCCTTGTTTTCCGCAAAACTTTGTACCGCTTCAGGCATACCGCCAACAAAATAATAATGCTTGAGGGCGTCAATATATGTTTGCTTAAAGCTGGTTATCATTTGGTAGTCTTGTTTATCGAGCAAATCTGCAAAGCGTTCCTTGTCGGTTGCCATTAAAAACTCCCTGAAAGAGAGCGGATAGAGCTTTAAGAAATCAACCTTTCCTACCGGAAAAGATGTGCCTTGGTGTAAAGCTATGCCGAGCATAGAGCCTGCACATACAATGTGATACTCGGGTGAGTTTTCATAAAAGTATTTTAGAGAACTGAGCGCTCTCGGAACTTCCTGCACCTCGTCAAAAATTAAAAGCGTATTATCAGGATCAATTTTTCGACCAGTATATAACTCCAAGCCCATAATCAAACGGTTGGTATCCAGATCGGAAGCGAAAAGCTCCGCCATTCTTGAATTAGAATCGAAGTTGATATACACGGTATCGGCATAGTATAGCTTTCCGAACTCTTTCATCAGCCAAGTTTTGCCGACCTGTCGTGCTCCCTCAATAATTAACGGCTTACGGCGTTTGCTTTCTTTCCATTTTAATAATTTCTCAATAGCAATTCGGTACATACACGCACCTCCATATCATATTACGGATATAGTATACCACAACAAAGCAAAAATTACAACGAATATTCGTAGAATTATCACACTTTTTACAACGAACTTTGTGATTCGGAGCGTGTGTACGGATTTTGAAATAGCTTATTACTTTTTCTGCTTCATTTTTCGGCTAAAATCATTCAGCGTTTGGGTTACAATTCAGACAATAATCTTGTATCTTTCAAAAAATATCGTCAGAATGTGTCCTAATTTTAGACAGCTTGTTTCGCGGACACAATAGCAATAGAAACTTCCCAATCACTTCGTCCTTAGAGTTTCTTTGCACAGGACGTACAAGCCATTCACTTTGTTCATGGCGTTACGTCCACGAATTGTGTCCCTACTGGGTTTGTGCCTTCTATATAAATTTGTGTCTGACCTGTAACATCAAATAAGCCGGATTTTTTCTTATTCTATAGATTTTTTCAAAAACTTGTGATACAATACAATCATGCGGACATAGTTCATTGGTAGAACATCAGCTTCCCAAGCTGAGAAGGCGGGTTCGATTCCCGTTGTCCGCTCCAGATCAAAAGAAAAGGACAGCATAAACGCTGTCCTTTTCTTTTAATCAATTTTTGAAAACTTCCGATTATTCGCATGCACGATTTCATCTAACATTACTTGATTCGCCTTACTCATATCCAAAAACTGCACGGCATAAGTTTCTGCATTCTCTTTTCTGCTGATTTTCGCACGTGTCTTAAATACAAATTCCGAGAAACCGCTTAGCAAATCAATTCTTACGAAAATTTCGTCTCCCTCTTCTAACTGTACCAATCTCGAAATAAACTTCGTTCCGCCGGCAGAAATATTAACGGCATAAACCTCCGTCCATTTTTCTGCACCTTTCGATACATATAATTTACAAACTGCTTTATCGGTACGCCCGAAGGCACGCCTGCTTTTATTTTCCTTATAACTGTTATCCATAAAAATCGCTCCTTTACTCTTCTACTTTATAGGTATTCTTCAATTTTTCCGATATTTGTTTATACATCATATCCGCGATTCCAATGCCTTTTCCTTTCGATACCGACTCTGCAATCTCTTCATCCAACATCTGCGTAAAAGTATCATTTGCAAAAGAAGACTCCATTAATCCGCTTTCCGGCACTGTTTTCCGCATTTCCGATAACATCATATTAACAAAGATAGCTTCAAACCCTTGGCATGCCTCTTTTAGCTGTTTATCGTCAGCCTCTGTATAGGCACTTTTTAATTTTCCAACCAAATTTGTTGTCTGATCTTGATTTGGAATATAAGGAAGATTAGAACCTATTTCCATCATTTATCCCCCTATCTTTTTAGGTTATTTGCCTGTTGTAACATATCATCAGCCGCTTGTACTGTTTTGGAATTAATCTCATAAGCCCGCTGTGCCACAATCAAATTTACCATTTCCTCAACCAATTCCACATTAGACCCTTCTAAATAATTCTGCATAATTGTACTTCTTTCCTCTCCGTCATCTAATGCGTTTTCCCACACCGGCTGTCCGGAATTCGCCGTCACCTGATAATTATTCGAGCCAATACTCAAAAGACCCGCCGGATTTTGGAATTTTACCAATCCGATTTCAATTCCGGTATCAACCGGCAAACCATCTTCTCCCATAACATAAATCGAACCATCTATGTCTACCGCAAACTCTTCCAAATTATTGATATTTATTTTAATTTCATTTCCCTCTGCATCCAATACCGGATAACCCTGCGAATTCACCAACATCTGTCCGCCATCTTCTTCCGCAGAAAACTTAAAACTTCCGTCTCTGGTATAAATCGTATTTCCTTCCGTATCTC
Source organism: Clostridia bacterium (assembly GCA_017934955.1). GTDB lineage: Bacteria > Bacillota > Clostridia > TANB77 > RGIG9151 > RGIG9151. The sequence continues at coordinate 15,884 of JAGBIO010000014.1, read as the reverse complement.
TCAACGTGAAAAATCCGGGTCCGCTAATTGCTAAATCCGTACGATTTTCCGTCATCGTATAAGTACCGTCGGAAAAATCTTTTAACGTCGCAGAAGGTCTTGCACCAAGACCGATTTGCAGATTCGCAGGAGCATCATCACGCTTTAAGTTATAAGCACGATTTCTCTCTTCATATACTAAATCCTTAAACTCCACTCTCGATTTTTTATAAGCTGTCGTATTCACATTCGACAAATTATTCGCAATCACATCGACATTCGTCTGCTGCCCTGTCATTCCGGTCGCTGCCGTCCACAAAGCTCTCATCATATGTATTACCTCCCTTTACCTTTTACGACTATACTTTTCCAACATCACTTACTGCTTTTCCCAACATCTCATCCTGTGCCTGAAGCACCTTTTGATTCGCTTCATACGCTCTCGTTACCGAAATCATATTCACCATTTCGTTTACCGTATTCACATTCGACATCTCCAAATATCCCTGCTGAACTTCTCCGGTAAACTTAGTCATAATCGACTCTTCCCCCGGCTTCACAAAATTATCTCCCAATTTTGACAAAGTTTCGGGATTCTCAAACGATTTAATCGATAAAGTATCGATTACGGAATTATCCTTTAATGCGGTAATCTGTCCTGCTGCCGAAATTCCAATTTCGTTATTGTTTAAATTGATATATCCTTTTTCTCCCAAAACTTTATAACCTTCATCCGTTACCAAATAACCGTCTTTATTCACAGAAAAAGAACCATCTCGCGTATATAATTTTTCGCCCTCATCATTCTCTACTTCAAAAAAAGCATGATTATCTCCGGTAATCGCCAAATCCGTTTTATTAGCTGTATTTTTCAAACTTCCCTGTGTATAATTGGTATATGTATTCACCGCATCCGGTGTGTAATTTTCTATATCGATTTTACTCCTTCCCACTCTGACATCACTTAAGGCCTTCGCAAAATTTCCCGATGTCACGCCGGAAGACTTAAACGCATTAGTACTCGCATTCGCCAAATTGTTTGAAATTACGTCTAAACGCTTTGTTTCCTTTATCATTCCCAATCCGGAAGTATAGATTCCTCTTATCATAAGTGTACCTCCTATTTTTCCTCTGTACAGATATCGTCAAAACAGCATCAAAACTTTATAGTTCCAATTTTCTCTCCGGAGGAGCAATTTTTGACAAAACATCCAAATTATCCAAAATCTTACCGGTTCCGTATGCCACGCAGGAAACCGCATCTTCCGCCAAATAAACATTAATTCCGGTTTTACTGGAAATTAATTTATCCAACCCATCCAGCATCGCACCTCCACCGGTCATCAAAATTCCCTTATCGCTGATATCCGCCGATAACTCCGGAGGAGTATTCTCCAAAACACTATGCACCGACTCTACAATCATCGTCGCCGGCTCTTCTAAAGCCTCCAACATTTCAGAAGAATTCACTTCCACCGTAATCGGCAATCCGGAAAGCAAATTTCGTCCACGCACTTCCATAGAATTATCCTGTACCTTCGGGAAAACACAACCGATTTTAATCTTCATCTCTTCCGCCGTTCTTTCCCCAATCATCACATTATATTTTTTTCGCATAAAACGAATAATCGCCTCATCAAATTTATCTCCCGCCACTTTAATTGACGTACTCAGCACATTTCCGCCAAGTGCAATAACCGCAATATCCGTTGTACCACCACCGATATCTACCACCATCGTACCGTAAGCCTTCGCGATATCAATACCCGCACCAATCGCAGCCGCAATCGGCTCTTCCACCAACTGCACCTTTCTTGCTCCCGCCTGCATCGCTGCATCAATAACTGCCTTTTTCTCTACCTCCGTCACCTCAGAAGGTACGCAAATGACTAAGCGCGGACGGAAAATACGACTTCCGCAAACCTTATTAATAAAATAACGCAACATTCTTTCCGTTACTTGATAATCCGAAATAACGCCATCTCGAAGAGGACGAATCGCAACAATATTTCCCGGGGTTCTGCCAAGCATCAATCTTGCCTCTTCCCCAACCGCCATAACGGCATTTGTATTCTTATCAATTGCCACAACAGAAGGTTCTCTTAATACAATTCCTTTGCCTTTTACATAAATTAATACAGTCGCTGTTCCCAAATCAATTCCTATATCTTGTCCAAAACCCAACAAAATACCTTCCTCCTATTCCCTCATGCCTTGTGTATTTTGATTATATACCAAGCATTTTATATATTCAACATTTTACCCTTGAAAACCTTTTAAATATTATACATCTTTCCCATTCTTTATTCAGATTTTATTTAAAATTCGAAAAAATCGGCAGAAAGCAGTTTGTAGGGACACAATTCATTGTGTCCACTCGTCCCTTGTCCCCTTATATAGTGTTATAGGCAGAATTTCATTTGTACGGACAGCATTCATGCTGTCCTATTTCTCCCTTTTCTGTGGACAGCATAAATGCTGTCCCTACAATGTCGGTAGAAAAGTATTTGTACGGACACAATTCATTGTGTCCACACAGAATTTGTATCATCATAGAAAGATATAGTCTAAGTAGCAACTTTTCCCTTAATATTTATTTAAAAACATGTAGAAATTACGCTCACTTTACGATAGAATATTTATATATACTTAAAAATATGAGGGATTTTAATGGCAACCATCAACAAAGAATTAGAACAGCATTTAGATAAAATTAAAATCGAAGCTTATACCGGTGAATACTATTGGCGCGCAAGAGACATCGAATTCTTGCTCGACAATTGCACATGGAATAAGCTTTATAAGTCGATCCTAAAAATAGAAAAACAATGTAAAGAAGACGGACTTGACACCTCAAAAGATATTATTCGTACAAAAACAACCATTAATGACGGCTACGAAAGACAGATGGTAGATGATTTCTATCTCTCTAACCTAATCGCCTATCAGCTCTTCTCGGAATACAACGAAAAAAACAATCAGAGTAAAAAAACAATTCGAATGAATCCGAAAGTAATGAAACTGCCAAAAAAGGTTTTCTTATACCTCTTCTCCTTTTTTGCAGCCATGTTTACCATATTAGCCGTTACTGTTTTATGTATTTTCTATATTCCACTCAAACCATTTCAAGAAATACGAAACCTATATGTTTCTACCGCCATGACAACCTATACGCACCAATGGCTTGCAAAAATCTTCTTCTCGGAAGAAACCATCAACGAAATCATGACAGAATACGTTGCGCCGGATTTCGAGGAAGATACCATTAAAACAGAAGGATACGGGAAAAAAGAAAACATCCTTCAAGTATTCGACGTATCCGGAAGCGGATTTACCGGAAAATTGCTCAAAATCAGCAACCCGGAACAAGTCATTGTCGGAATCAGTCAAACAATGGGAACAAACGGACAATTTTTACAAGACATTATTAAAAATTATGATGCTGTTGCCGGAATTAACGGAAGCGGATTTATCGACGAAAACGGAAAAGGAAAAGCAGCCTATCCGGTCGGAATTTTAATTTCAGAAGGAAAATGGATTTACGATCCGCAACAAGAAGAGTACGATGTCATCGGATTTGATAATGAAAATACCCTGATAGTAGGGACTTATACAAAAAAAGAAATAGAAGAATTACACTTGAGAGACGCCGTAGAGCCATTCTATAAACTAATTGTCAATGGAAACAAACGAATCAAATCCGGAAACGGAGGCTATGGGCTTCACCCAAGAACCGCCATCGGTCAAACCTTGGACGGAAGCGTATTAATGTTGGTAATCGACGGAAGACAACTCCACAGCATCGGCGCAACCATGAAAGACTGCCAAGACATTTTAGCCTCCTACGGCGCCATCAACGCAGCCGCATTAGACGGCGGCTCCTCTTCCATCATGTACTACGACGGAAAAGTGCAAACAAAACCATCCAACGGCACAACCTACGGAAGATACTTGCCATCTGCCTTTATTGTCACCAAAAACGACATATAATAAGGACACCATCAACTCGGTGTCCTTATTATTAAATATCACAATATTTCTGTACGGACAGCATTCATGCTGTCCACATGTTGCTTCTTCCTCAATCCTTCTGTACGGACAGCATTCATGCTGTCCACATGTTACTTCTTCCTCAATCCTTCTGTACGGACAGCATTCATGCTGTCCATTTTATTGTGAAACAACAAGGTTCACGGGACCCGTCAAAAAGCTATGCTTTTTAATGACGGGTGTGGTTCTTATTCTCCAACAATCTTCTTAATACTCTCTACATCATTTGGCACGCTTTGCTGTTCTCCCGTCTCCATATTCTTCAATGCAACCGTACCGTTTTGAATCTCATCCTCCCCGATTACTATTACATACGGAATTCCCAATTTATTCGCATAATTAAACTTCCCCTTCATATTTTTCTTGTTGTAATAAATCTCGGTATTAATTCCTGCCGCTCTTAATCCGCTTGCCAACGTAATACAAGGCTTAATATCCTCCAACATCGGAATAATCATGACTTTCGCCATATTCTTCGCAACCGCACCTAAAATTCCAGCTTGCTTCAACTGGTAATACAATCTTGTCAAACCAATAGAAATTCCTACTCCCGGCAATTTCTTATCGGTATAAAACTCCGCCAAATTATCGTATCTTCCACCCGAGCAAACACTTCCGATTTGCGGATAATCATCCAAAACCGTCTCATATACCGTTCCGGTATAATAATCCAATCCTCTCGCAATCGTCAAATCAATCTTATAGTTCTCCTTCGGTAGTCCAAACGCCTCCGCATTTTCCGAAACAGCCTTCAATTCCTCAACACCTAATTGAAATTGCTCATTTTCAATCCCCAAAGAAAGCAATTTTTCAATCACTTCACCGGTATTCCCTTTAATCGAAACGAACTCAATAATCTTCTCAATCGCATTTTCTGCTACGCCAAGCGTCGCCAATTCCTCTCGAACCGCGTCATAACCGATTTTTTCCACCTTATCGATAATTCTCAAAATATCGGTAATCGAATCTTTATAACCTAATGCCTCAAAAAATCCACCCAATACCTTACGATTATTTACACGAATGGTAAATCTCTCAAAACCAAGGTTACGAAAAGTTGTATAAATCACGCTCGGAATTTCCGCATCATTCAAAATCGAAAGTTCCCCATCTCCGATAATATCAATATCACATTGATAAAATTCTCTGTAACGCCCTTTCTGCGGTCTTTCACCACGAAATACCTTTCCAATCTGATATCGACGGAACGGAAAGGATAACTGATACAAATTCTGCGCCACAAACTTCGCCAAAGGAACCGTCAAATCAAAACGCAACGATAAATCGGTATCCCCCTTTGTAAAACGGTAAATCTGCTTCTCCGTCTCTCCTCCCGCCTTCGCAAGCAACACCTCAGAATATTCAATAATCGGAGTATCCAATGGCAAGAAGCCAAACGTCTCATAAGAATGACGAATCACATCCCTCATATGATTAAATACCACCTGTTCTTCCGGCAATAATTCCATAAATCCTGCTAATGTCTTTGGTTCAACTCTTTCCATCTATCTCTCCCCTTTCAAAACTAGCTGTACGAACCCAATTTATTGTGTCCGTTTACATATCTGCCTATTTAGCGGACAGCATAAATGCTGTCCCTACCCCATTCTTCCCTACTGTACGGACAGCATTCATGCTGTCCATTTTACCCATTCCATCAAAGCATCCGTACGGACAGCATTCATGCTGTCCACTCTACTGATTCCACCTAAGCCCAAATAAGCTAATCACAAAAAATACCGACGAAACAAGTACAATCGTCGCTCCCGCCGCAGCATCTATGTAATACGACAGCACCAATCCAAGCAAACACGAAACCACCGAGAAAATAACAGAAAGTAAAGTATATTGTTTCATATTTCTCGCAACATTCCTTGCGGTAGCCGCCGGTAAAATCAATAAAGAATTAATAATTAAAATTCCTACCCATTTAATTGAAATCATCACGACCACAGCCACCAAAACGATAAAAATCAAATTAATCCAATCCGACTTTATCTTTCGGCTATTGGCAATCGCACTATTCACGCCTGCCAAAACCAATTTATTAAATAATATGCTCCAGAAGGCAATCGTAGCAATCAAAGTCACAAACAGCATCACAATCTCATTTGTCGTAATACTCAACACATCCCCGATTAGATACGAAGAATATTTATTAAAATTTCCACCCTGCGACATCAAAACCAATCCCAACGCAATCGCAATCGAAGAAATCGTCCCGATGATGGTATCGGTAGACATCGTATTTTTCTTCTCCACAAACCAAATCGCTAACGACATAAAAATCGCAAAAAGAATCATCGAAACAAGCGAATTACTAACGCCAAGCACCGCCCCGATTCCGATTCCCGTCAAAGCCGAATGACCCAATGCCTCAGAAAAAAATGCCATTTTCTGATTCACAACCATACTTCCCAAAAAACCAAACAATATCCCAATCAAAAGCGTCGCAAGAAAAGCATTCTTCATAAAATCATATCTTGTCCACTCAAACGGAAAAATGTTCTCTATCAACCAATACAGATTTTGCATCTTTTTCCCTTCCCCACACATATTTTGCCTATCTATCATACTATATTTTTAGTAATTATTCAAGTATTAAAGGAGTGATCGCTATGCGTATCGCCATTGTTGGCGCAAGTGGTATGGTAGGAAGAATGTTTTTACGTGTATTGGAGGAAAAACAACTGCCAATTGATGAATATGTTTTGTTCTCTTCCTCACGATCTGCCGGTCAAAAAGTTTTCTTCATGAATCAAGAATGCACCTTTCAAGAACTAACCGAATCTTCCTTCGATTCCGGATTCGACTATGCCTTATTTTCCGCCGGAGCAAGTACCTCCAAGAAATTTGCACCGATTGCAAAAGAAAAAGGCTGTACCGTCATCGATAACAGCAGTTGTTGGCGAATGGATCCACAAATTCCGCTTGTCGTGCCGGAAGTCAATCCGGAAACTGCACGACAAAACAAAATCATCGCCAATCCAAACTGTTCTACCATTCAAGCCGTTGTCGCCTTAAAACCGCTTTACGACAAATACGGCATCAAACGAATTATCTACTCTACCTATCAAGCCGTCTCCGGTGCAGGACTCGGTGGCTTCAACGATTTAAAAAACAACACTTCCGAAAAATTTCCTTATCCGATTACCGCAAACTGTATTCCGCATATCGACGTTTTTGAGGAAAACGGCTACACCAAAGAAGAAATGAAAATGATTAACGAAACTCGAAAAATCTTAAATGATTACTCTCTCCAAATCACAGCAACCACTGTAAGAGTGCCCGTTTTCTTTGGTCACAGCGAATCGATTAATGTAGAGTTAAAACAACCATTCGAAATCGAAGAAGTCAGAGAACTCTTTCGAAACGCACCGGGAGTCGTTTTACAAGACGATATCTCAAAAAATCTCTATCCGATGCCGATTTTAGCAGAAAACAAAGATGAAGTCTTTATCGGAAGAATTCGAAGAGATTACAGCATCGAAAACGGCTTAAACTTATGGGTTGTCGCAGATAACCTACGAAAAGGAGCAGCCTCCAATGCCGTCCAAATTTTAGAAAAATTAATAAATTCCAAATAATTTGTATATTATTCCATCCTTTGTCAATACTAAGGACACATAGGAAATTTTGGATAGGTTTTTATCATTCATTTTAGTAAATCAGCGGCAAGATGTATCGTACGGACACAATTTATTGTGGCCTGCCTCCTGAAAACTATTAAAATTCGTACCTAAATGAACTTTCCTATGTGTACTAAAACAAAGGAGTGATATAAAAATGGCTAATTTAACACAAATTGAGCTTCAGAACCTCAGACATTTAATTGGGAGTCACGAAACAGCTTATCAAAAGTTATCTACTTACGCCCAAAATGCCGTTGATCCCCAAATTAAAGATTTCTTTGAACGTTCTGCGCAATCAGCTCAAAACACGAAACAAAAATTAATTTCATTCTTAAACTAAGGAGGATTCCAACATGGACGAAAAAACAATGGTAAACGATACATTAAGCATGATAAACAGTAGCTTAACCGGATATGCAAACATGATTGCACAATCCGAAAATGTCAATTTAAGACAAACCTTACAACAAATCAGAAACAACGACGAGACAAGCCAATACGACTTATTTAAATTAGCAGAACAAAAAGGCTTCTACAAACCGGCCGCAATGGCACCGGAAGTCGATGTTTGCAATGTAAAAAACTTATTTGTGAACTAATAGTATAATTGCCGGCTTAAAGGAACGCCTAATACTGTTTCCTTTCAACCGGCAATTTGCTTTTACATACGTTCCGGCACATCAATCGCCAAAATCTCCATATGTAACTTCAAAATTCGCAACACATACTCGCAGAACGCCAACAATTCCCCTCTGCGTTCCTCATTTTCTTCCGACAAAATCTTATTCTCATAATAAAACCGATTCGCCAAAGACGCAATCTGATAAGCATTCTCGCAAATACCACTCGGCGCTCTATCCGAAAACGCTTGCCAAAATACTTCATTCATTAAAATCGTCTTCAGCAGAACCTCACGTTCCACGTCCGTCTTCGGAAGTCCAAGCGTACCAATCTCAAAACCTTTCTCCTTCGCCTTCGTCAAAATTGAATTCAACCGCACAATCGTATATAACATATAAGGTCCGGTTTTCCCCTCAAAAGACATAAATTTATCCAAGTCAAAAATATAATCCTTCGCTCTGTAATTGATTAAATCACCAAACTTGAGCGCAGAAATACCAACCTTTAACGCTGTCTCCTTCTTCTCTTCTTCCGACAACTCTAATCCCGTTTTCGCCTCTTCCATCTTCTCCAAAGCTGCCGCACATACGTTATCAATCAAATCACGTAACTTCATAACTCCGCCATCTCTGGTCTTATACGGCTTTCCATCCTTTCCGTTCATGGTACCGAATCCGTCAAATTCCAAAACCACATCCTCCGAAACCAAGCCCGTTTTTCTCGCACAACGGAAGACTTGCTCAAAATGTAATCCCTGTCTGTTATCCACAAAATACAAAATCATAGAAGGATGAAAATCCTGCATTCTCTGCTTAATCGTCGCCAAATCCGTCGTTGCGTAAATCTGCGATCCGTTACTCTTCCGCACCAAAACCGGCGGCATTGGCGCCTTATCCTCCGGCTTCGCCACATCTACTACCAGCGCGCCTTCACTCTCATATGCATACCCTTTTTCAATAAATTCCGCAATCATATCCGGAATATATTTCTCACTGTCACTTTCCCCGTACCAATACTCAAAAGAAACATTCAACTTCTCATAATTTGCCTTCAAATCCGCCACCGAGATCCGAACAATTTCTCTCCAAAGTGCCATATAACCACGTCTGCCATGCTGTAAGTCAAATGTCGCTTGCTGCGCTCTCGCCATGTACTCTTCATCCACTTTACTTCTCTTGCTGGCCCTCGGATAAATTTCATTCAAATCATCCATCGAAATCGCAAGTGGCTCATATTCACCATCATAACGATCATCCAAGTACTTGCTCTCCGGATTCTGCTCCGCAAATTCCGTAATAATCAAGCCCATCTGTAAACCCCAGTCACCAAGATGCACGTCTCCAATCGCACGATAACCCAACACTTTCGCCAATCGTTTCACTGATTCCCCGATAATTGCCGAACGCAAATGACCTACATGAAGCGGCTTCGCAATATTCGGTCCACCATAATCCACCACAACCGTCTCATCCGAAACCTTATTCAAACCAAAATCCTTATCTTCATGAATCGCAACAGCCGCCTTTAAAATTTCTTCATCTTTCAAAACCAAATTAATGAATCCCGGCGCCACCACTTCCACTTTTTCAAAAGGAGCCTTATCCACATGTTCCACAACTTCCTGCGCAATTTGCAAAGGACTCTTCTTATACCTCTTCGCCCCTGCCATCGCTCCGTTACACTGAAATTGACACAAATCCGGACGATTGGAAACCGTCACTTTTCCGTACTCCTTCTCATACCCGCAAGCCACAAACGCTTTTTCAAATATTTCGCTCAAATATGCAATAATCGTTTTCATCAAAAACCTCCTAAAACCACGTACGGACAGCATTCATGCTGTCCACACGCTATTTCTTCCTCAATCCTTCTGTACGGACAGCATTTATGCTGTCCACACGCTATTTTTTCCTCAACCCTTCTGTACGAACAGCATTTATGCTGTCCACACGCTATTTCTTCCTCAATCCTTCTGTACGGACAGCATTCATGCTGTCCATTCCATATCTCTGCCTCTACTTTGTAATAACATCTTTTCCAACCCATTTTCTCAAAACTTCCGGAACAACAACACTTCCGTCCGCCTGCTGATACTGTTCCATAATCGCCGGAAGAACTCTGCTGGTAGCCAATCCCGAACCATTTAAAGTATGAACATACTCTAACTTTCCGGTTGCCTTATTTCTGTATCTTGTATTATTTCTTCTCGCCTGATAGTCAAACGCATTCGAAACCGAGCTTACTTCCTTATAATCATTCATGCTCGGAATCCAAACCTCGATATCACACGTTCTCGCCATCGCATGACTGCAATCTGCCGCAGCCAATTTCGAAATTCTGTAATGAAGTCCCAAACCTTGCACCAATTTTGCTGCTTTATTTAATAACTCTTCAAACGCAGCCGGAGAATTTTCCGGAGTCGTATATTGAACCATTTCCACCTTGTTAAACTGATGTCCGCGAATCATACCTCTTTCTTCCGCACGATAGCTTCCTGCCTCTTTTCTGTAGCAAGGAGTATATCCCGCATACTTAAACGGAAGTTCATCTTCCTCCAAAATCTCATCCGCGTGCATATTCACAAGCGCTGTTTCCGCTGTCGGTAAAAGGAAATGCGTACTGTTTTCGCTCGTATTATCCAAATGATAAACATCTTCCGCAAATTTCGGGAATTGACCCGCACCGTAACCGCATTTTCTTGTTAATAAATGTGGCAATAACAAAAATTCATAGCCGTCTGCCAAATGCGTCTCAATGAAATAATTAATTAAAGCCCATTCCAACTTCGCACCATCATGACGATAAATCCAAAAACCATTTCCGCCTAACTTTGCGCCTCTTTTATAATCAATAATTCCTAAATTCTCCGCAATATCCACATGATTCTTCGGTTCAAAATCAAAAGTCGGCTTCTCTCCCCAAATTGCAATCTCTTTATTGTTTTCCTTACCACCCGGAAGTAAATCCTCCGCCGGCATATTCGGCAAGCAATCCAAGAAATATTGCAATTCCGCCTCAAGTGCACTGATTTTTTCGTCATTTTCTTTAATCTTGTCCCCTAATTTCTTCATTTCCTCAATAACGGCTGTCGTATCTTTTCCCTCTTTCTTCATCTGAGGAACCAACGCAGAAGTCTTGTTTCTCTCCGCCTTTAACGTATCCGTCTCATATCGTAACTCTTTTCTCTTCGCATCCTTCTCCAAAAATTCGGTAAAATCCACATCATAAAGTTTTTTAGCCAATGCAGCCTTTACTTTTTCCGGATTTTCTCTAATCAAATTAATATCTAACATATCTACGCCCCCTAAACCAAATCATATACAACATAATATCACCAAAATTCGCCAAGGTCAATCAAAACAGTAAATTTATCCAACGTTAAGTCTTTCAGGTCATTCTATAATCTTGTATCTTACGAAAAATACTGGTAGAATGCGGTCTGTACGGACACAATTTATTGTGTCCTAATTCTACCTTCTGCCCATTCCGCGGACACAATGAATTGTGTCCCTACAACGTTTGTACCATCATTGTAGGGGACGGCGTCCCCGACGTCCCGCTATGGTTTACGCCAAACAATAAAGATGCCCTTTCGGACATCTTCATCACTCTCTACAATTTCTTCACTTCCTCAATCGCACGCTGTAACTGTGCCTCAGGCTCTACTACCTCAATATTTGGCGCAATTCCCACTTTATCGATACAAGTACCGTTCGGTGTATAGTAAACACCTGTTGTAATCTTAATAGAACCCCCGTCCTTTAAGTTATACATGTTCTGGAAAACACCTTTTCCGTATGTTGTGGTTCCAATCAAAGTTCCTGCCTTTGTATCCTTAATCGCACCCGCCAAAATTTCCGCAGCCGATGCTGAATTTCCATTTACCAACACAACCAACTTAAAATACGGCTTCTTCAAAACAGAAGAATACTCTTTATCCTTCGCCGAATTCTTATACTTTAACGTCGTCACAACGCCCTTAGGAACGAAATGATTTGCCACCGCAACCGCTTGCGATACATATCCGCCCGGATTATCTCTTAAATCCAAAATCAATTGATCCATCTGAAGTGCCTTTAAGGCTTGTACATATTTACTTACTTCAGTATATGTACTATCATTAAATTCCTCAATCTTGATGTATCCGATATCTTTCTCCAAAACTTGAAACTCACAAGACTCTGCCTGAATTTGCTTTCTTTCTACTTCTACTGTAAACAAAGTCTGTTCACGAAGCAAAGTCAACTTTACCGTTGTGCCTTCTTCTCCCTTAATCATAGACGCAACCTTTGTAGTAGACATTCCCTTTACTTCTTCACCGTTTACCGCAATAATATAATCTCCAATCAACATTCCGGCAGTATCGGCAGGAGTACCGGTAAACACCTTCACAACACGCATATATTCTGCATTTCCCTCAAACTTAATTCCGATTCCCACATAATGACCGGAAGTCGATTCTTCAAAAGAAGCTGTCTGTTCTTCGTTATAATAAGAACTATATACATCTAAAGAAGAAAACATCCCTTTTATAGCCGCTTCGTATAATTCTTTATCCGAAACGTCCTTATAGAATAAATCTTGAATCAACTCTTTATAAAGCGTCAATTTCTCTGTATCAAAATCCGAAACATCTTCCGATATCACGGAAATCTCCGCAAACGTAACGTTAAACATTAATAAAACACTCAAAAACAAACTAATCGCTTTTTTCATTTTCCTCATTTCCTTTCTTATTCACCCACCGGTACCGTATTCATAAAATTTACATACTCTTGCTTTTCCGACAAATAATTTTCCACCATTTCCTCCAAATAGCTATCCTTCACCGGTTCCTTTTCCATTATATCAAAAAATATCACATTTTCCTCCATTCGATAAGAAAAATATCCATACTTTTCATACAATTTCAAACATAACAAAACAAATTCCTTATCTACCAACAAAATCTCCGCCATCTTTTGAATCGGAATTTTGCCGTCACTTTGCTTTACTGCCGTTTTCACAACACCCAAAAATGTCTTTAGGTAAGTATTCCAATCATATTTCGGCAAATAGGAATAATTAATAATGATTTTCTCACAATTTGTATGAGATGTAATTTTTTCCAAAGTTTCGGTGTCCCGTGGTAATGAAGCCAAAATAATTCCACGTTCCTCCCCAAAATAATGACTGTCAATGGTAGTCATCTCCGGCTTATTAACCTGCGGTCCCTCATAAAACACTCTATAATTCGGAAACTCCTCGATAACCTTCTCCAACGCAGTATTTCTCCGATCAATCCATTCCACTTTACTCTGCACAATTTCAACCGGATCAAAAGATAAATCCGAAATCTTTATCTTAATTTCATTTCGATCCCGATAAGTATCCAAATAGATACTATACACCACTGTACAGCATTTATTTAATAACGGCTCCGTCCCATAATTCCATAATGTTGTCCCAACCTCGTTTCCTTCCGCATCCGTTAATGTCAAAAAATGATGCAACCCGCTGATTTTCTCCGCTGTAATCCTTGCATTTTGCGTCACAAACACAGGTCCCGGGAACTCCGCTCCATACGGTTCTCCGCTTTCCAATGCCTTTAACAAGTCTTCCTTCACATCAGAAAACTTCAATTCCATATCCACGACAACTTCCTCTTCCGAAGCAAGTTCAAAATATACATCCGCATATTGTTCTAAATCCTCCACAAATTTCGAAAGCATCCCGCTCTCTAAAGAAAGTCCTGCCGCCTCCGCATGCCCGCCGAATTTTGTTAAATCATTCTGAAATTTCGAAAGAAGGTTATAGATATTGATGCCTTCAATCGACCTTGCAGAGCCAACAATTCCCTCTCCGTTCTCTTTTAAGGATAATACAATACACGGCTTATGATACTCCTCACAAATCTTACCTGCAACAATCCCAATAATCCCGTGATGCCAATTCTCACCATATAAAATCAGAATTTTTTTATTCTTTTTCTCTTCCTCCACTTGCCTTTTGGCTTGCTCATAAATTTCCGCCTGTATGTTTTTGCGATCTACATTAAGACATCGAATTGTCTCAGCAATTTCCTTCGCTTCATCCGCATCCTCCGTTAAAAACAACTCCACCGCAATCTTCGCATTATCCATTCGTCCAACCGCATTAATTTGCGGTGCCACATAAAAGCCGATATCCTCCGCTGATTTTACAGGACTCGAAAGATTATTAAGTAACTCCCTCATCCCAAGTCGCTCTCCGTTCATTAGCTTCGGAAAACCCTTCACAAACAAATACCGACTTTCATCATGGAGCGGAATCACATCCGAAATAATCGATAAAGCCACTAAATCCAAAAACTCCTCTGAAATATCGTCCCCTAACAATGTACCAAGTGCCTTAATAAAAAGATACGCAACACCACATCCCGACACACTGCGAATCGGATGCCCCTCTTTTAGCAACTTCGGATTAATAATAAAATCCGCCTCCGGTAAACTTTCTCCAATGGTATGATGGTCTGTCAAAATCACGTTCATCCCCAGCGCTTTCGCTGCTTTTATTTCCTCAAAATTCGAAATACCACAGTCGCAAGTAATGATTAGTGAAACATCTTCCTCCTTCATCTGCCTTACCACTTCCGAATTCATACCGTAACCTTCCGCAAAACGATCCGGAACATGATAAATCACATCCGCATGAAAATGTCTTAAGCCCTTCACCAGCACCGAAGTAGCCGTCACTCCATCCGCATCATAATCGCCGTAAATCGCTATCTTTTTCTTTCGCGAAATTGTCTCTACTACTAAGTCACAAGCCTCTTTCATTCCCGGAAAATCCAAAGGATTATACGGACGATACCGTTCATATCCTAAAAACTGCTGTAACCGTTCTCCCGACTGAATTCCACGATTAAAAAACACCTGTGCCAAAATTTTATTTCCACCACATGCCTTTATCAAAGAATCCGGCACTCTCTTTCCTGCATTTCTGATTTTTACCCTCATCTGCTTCACCCGCTAACAGCTTAGCACTTTTTTTTGAGTTTTTCAATTAAAAAAACCGGTTTGTCCAAAGTCAAACTTAGTACCTTAAATGTATATCAACCTACTGTACGGACACAATTCATTGTGTCCTGTCTTTCTGCCTTTTCTGTAGACATTTCTCAACCTACTGTACGGACACAATTCATTGTGTCCGGCCTTTCTGCCTCTTCTGTAGATATTTCTCAACCTACTGTACGGACACAATTCATTGTGTCCGGCCTTTCTGCCTTTTTCCCGGACACAATAAATTGTGTCCCTACGATGTTTGTGCTACCGTTATACAAAAATATATTCTGAACCGTAACGCTGATTTTGCATCGGGGACACTAATGGAACAAAAGTGTTTTGCGCAGGCAAAACAACTGCGCCGAACGCGAGTTGCGTAGCAACATTCCTTTCGCGTGAATGTGCTTCCCTGCGGAGCGTTTTTTGTTGTATAGGCAAAATCTTTGATTTTTCCTATATAATCATAACCGCCGGCTTAGCCGGCGGTTTGCTCTGTCCCTATAAGGGACTTTTACCGGCATGTGTCTGTCGACACATCGAAGCGGTTTGCCAACCGCACCTCTTTCTCTAATTGCCTCTA